>JAGPFL010000039.1 GCA_018056545.1 Syntrophobacterales bacterium | reverse complement strand
CGTTGTATTCGTTCGCGGTGGTCGCACCTCCCGCTATGATCTGCTGCATGTTTGCCAAGGCCCGCCCGCGATCGGCAGGAACGATTATCTCCAGGGCATTCGGCCCCCGGGCAAGGTCCTCCTCGGTATAACCGAACTGCTGGAAGGCATTTCGATTAACGAACGTCAACCTGCCCTGGTCATCCGTTTCATAGACGGTTCCCGGGAGCAGTTCCGCCAAATCCCGGAAGCGCCTCTCACTCTTCTCCCTTTCCTCTTCCGCCTGCTTACGGTCGGTGATGTCGGTTTCGATGCCGTTCCAGCATACGGTGCCGTCGGCCAGCGTTGCGGGTGTTACGGCCAGGGAAGACCACCTCATGCCGCCTTCGGGGTCATGGACCCGCACTTCCGCTTTGAAGGGTTTCAAGGTCCTTAAAGCCTCTGCTTCCAGCTTTTGCAGCCGCTCCCGATCTTCTTCGTAAATATGTCCGTAGATGATCTCCGGATCGGCCATGACCTCGGGGGGAGAGGCGCCGTACAGTCGTCGTATGGAATCGCTTACGTAGGTGAAGCGCCTGGTGCCGTCGGGTTGGTAAACGAGCTGGTAGAGCATCACCCCCTGGAGGTTGTCGGCGACGAACTTGAGGATGGATTCGCCGGCCCGCAACTCCTGCTCCAGACGCCGCAACCGCTCGTTGTCCCTTTGCAGGGACAGCGTCTTTTCTTCGAGCTTCTTGAAGAGGACCTCGTTGTATTGCCGGAAAAATTCCCCTTCCTCCCCAAGCGGACCGGTTGCCTCCTGCCCGGTCATGCCGCCTCTTGCCATGGCCTCCGCGAAAATTTCGATCAGAACCTGCGGGTCCTGGGGCTTGATTATGTAGCGCTCTGCGCCGAGGCTCACGGCCAAGTCATTGTCTCGCGGATCGGTATATTCGGCGGTGTAGAAGATAAGGGGAATGTGCCTCAGGGTGGCGTCCGCTTTGCACGCCCGGCAGAGGGTGAAACCGTCCATGACCGGCATCAGCAGGTCGGTGACGATCAGATCCGGTGGATCACGGCGCGCCATGGCCAGGGCTTCCTCGCCGTTTGTCGCCTTGATGGCCTTCCAACCCCTGTCCTTGAGGATGGCTTCCAAGAGGTAGAGACTGTCGGGATCATCGTCAACGATCAGAATTCTCTTTTCCATAAATCAGGACCCTTCGTCTATGAGATAACGGCGACGCCCGAAATTCAGTCCTCCTTTACTGCGAGAACTTCACCGTCCGGCGGCAGATGGGAAACAGATGGGTATTGTATGCTTCCCGGTTGATCATGTCAAAAGAAAACCTCCCCCCACAGGCAATCCTCGTTTGACATCCTCCATGATTGCCGATAGAATCCCCTCCAACCTGCACTTCGGGTCGATTCGGTTTGCTTCATGGTGAGTCGGGCGGGCCTTGCCGGGCGCTTACAGGAACCAAAGAGTTGTCGTGAGATCACCAAACTTTTTACGGAAAGGAGACCATTATGAAAAGAAGCCTTTTGATCCATGTCCTTGCGTTTGTCTTTGTATTTCTCTGCTCCGTTTCGCCCATAGGGGCGGCCCAGGACGGGGCCGAACTCGCGGCGATGTTCCTGGCCAAAAAACCCATCCCTGCTTACGATCCCGGTTTGACCATGGAGCAGGCCATGAAGATCCAGGCCCAATTCGTCGCGGCCCTGAAACCCTCCTTCGGCAAGATCGTGGGCTACAAAGCGGGCCTTACCAACCCGAATGTCCAGAAGGCCTTCGGCGTGACGGCGCCGGTGCGGGGAACCCTTCTGGAAAAGATGCTCTTGAAGAGCGGCGCCGAGGTCGCCGCGGACTTCGGGGCCCGGCCCCTTTACGAGGGTGATCTGATCCTCCGGGTGAAGAACGCCAAGATCAACAAGGCCAAGACGCCCGAGGAGGCCCTGAAATACATCGATGCGGTTATTCCTTTCATCGAACTTCCCGACCTCGGCTACGCCAAGGAGGTAAAAGTCAACGGTCCTGCCATTACGGCCGTCAATGTCGCCGCCCGTTACGGCGTCATCGGCGCCCCCATTCCCGTCAAGGCCACGCCGGAATGGATGGAGCGGCTGAAGAACTTCCGGTGCCGGATTATCGACGACAAGGATAATGTCCTCATCGAGTCCCCGGGCAGCGCCCTCCTGGAACACCCTATGAACGTTGTACTCTGGATCCGCGACTCCCTGAAGGCGGAAGGGAAGGCCCTGAAGAAGGGTGATCTCCTTTCCCTGGGCACTATTACCAAACTAACGCCCGTGACGCCCAATACACTCATCCGGGCCCGCTACGTCGATCTCGACCCCAAGGGACCGGTGGATATTACCGTGAAATTCAAATGAACATTAATGGTTAGCCAACACCAAAGAACGATGAAAATCGTTTCCAGAAGATTGGCGGAGTCATTTCCCTACCAACCGCCATGCCCATTTTACGGGCACAACGAAACATGAAGATTACCGAGAAGTTGTTGGCGTTTTTATGTAAACACCCATGACGGCTTGCCGTCACCAAGGGTGATGAACATATGTTTCTACCCCTTGAAGGGGCGTAACGTTGTTGATTTAATGATTTCAAATACTTGATGAGGAATTTACAGGTGAAATAAGCAGGGCCCCTTCCCGGTGTTAGTCGAAGGGACCCTGCTTGTCTCTTTATCGGTGGCGTACACCTTACAACCAGCCGGTTGCGTGCCGTCCCGGATAATGCGGGACGGTCACGCCGGCGCGGGTGTCGCCGGATAAGCATCCTGAGCCGATCCGTTTACACCACTCCGTAGGCGAGCATGGCCCGGGCGACCTTGGTGAAGCCGGCGATGTTCGCCCCCATGACATAATCCCCCTTGCGCCCGTAAGCCTCGGCGGTCTCCACACAGGCCTTGTGGATGCTCTTCATGATGATCAGCAGCCGGTTGTCCACTTCCTCTCTGGTCCAGGAAAGCTTCAGGCTGTTCTGGCTCATCTCCAGGCCGGAAGTGGCTACGCCGCCGGCGTTGGCCGCCTTACCCGGTCCGTAGAGGATGTTGTTTTCCTGGAAGATCTTCACCGCCTCTGGGGTGGAGGGCATATTGGCCCCTTCGGCCACGCAGAAGCAGCCGTTTTTCACCAGGGCCGCGGCGTGGGAGGCGTCGATCTCGTTCTGGGTGGCGCAGGGCAGGGCGATATCCACCTTGATCCCCTGATCGCGGATGACGTCCCAGACGCTCGCCCCTTCGAAGCAGGCCGTCTTGTATTTGTCGGCGTATTCCTTGATGCGGCCGCGCTTCACGTTTTTCAGCTCGATGACGTAGTCGCACTTCTTGGCGTCGATGCCCTTTTCATCCACGATGGTGGCCGAAGAATCACAGAGGGTTATGACCTTGCCGCCCAACTGGTTGACCTTTTCCACGGCGTACTGGGCGACGTTGCCGGAACCGCTGATGGCGACGATCTTTCCCTTGAAGTCCAGGCCCCGGGTGGCCAGCATCTCGGCGGCGAAGTAGGTCGTACCGTAACCGGTGGCCTCGGGACGGATCAGACTGCCGCCGTATTCCAGGGCCTTCCCGGTCAGCACGCCGGTGTGCTCGTTACGGATCTTCTTGTAGTAGCCGAAGAGGTAGCCGATCTCCCGGCCCCCGACGCCGATATCTCCGGCGGGGACGTCGCACTCGGCGCCGATGTGCCGGAACATCTCCCGCATGAAGGCCTGGCAGAAGCGCATCACTTCGCCGTCCGACTTGCCCTTGGGGTCAAAATCGGAGCCGCCCTTACCGCCGCCCATGGGGAGGGTGGTGAGGGAGTTCTTGAAGATCTGCTCGAAACCGAGGAACTTGATGATCCCCAGATTGACGGAAGGATGGAAGCGAAGCCCGCCCTTGAAAGGACCGATGGCGTTGTTGAACTGGACCCGGAAGCCGCGGTTGACCCGAACCTTCCCCTTATCGTCCACCCAGGGGACACGGAAGATAATGGCCCGCTCCGGCTCCACGATCCGCTCGTAGATGTTGGCCTTCACGAATTCCGGATGCCTTTTGGTGGTGGGCTCCAGGGTTTCCAGAACCTCTTCTACGGCCTGATGGAACTCCGGCTGGTCCGGATCGGTCTGTTTGACCTTGGCAATGACATCTTTGATAACTGACATAACTATACCCCCTAAATTTATTTTATGTGGTTTTTGTTGATATCCGCAAAGGGCGTCAGATCCGCATAGTTCATCACCGCGGACATGGCCCGGTTTTCCGCGACAATGCCGGCTTCCTGGACGCAGGCGACGGGATTGAGCCCGCCCACAAGGATGACGCCGACTTTGTTCATTTCCACCGGCATCTGGCAGACCGGTTCACTCACCTCACCCATGATAAAAACACCACGAATCCCCGCCGCCTTCATTTTCTCGAGGATATCCCGGGTCAATGACAGACAGATGGACGGAATTTCACGAAAGTTGGCCAGAATCATCCCGTCGCCGCTCTGGATGGCATGTTGGACGGTGGTCATGCCGGCCCGGATGAAGGCCTCGGAAGGATCCAGGGAGGAGCCGGAATAGTAAATCAACTCCACGAAGCGCAAGGGTTGGCGGTTCTTGATCTGGAGGATGCCGGCGAATTTGGAGTCCATGGGAACGCCCTGTTTCAGCAGGACACCGTTGACGACGATGCTGCATACCGTGGCCACGCCGATCTTGTCTTCCGGAATGACGATATCCCCGAGGCGCCCCCCTGGAGCAGCGACGGCCACCCGGTCACTGACGGCGAAGCCGGCTGAAAAGACCGGGGCCATGATCCGCAGGGCCTTGGGGAAGTCGCTTTTCTTGAAGAGGGAGACATTGACGGGCAGAAGGCCGGCTTTCGTCTCCGGGTCGAAGGTGGTCTGAAAGGCCAGGGTTTCGATTCGGGAGATGGCCAGGCCGACCTTGTCTTCCACCCTGGCGGCCCGGAGCTCTTCGATACCCAGCGGGGTGATGACCCGCCCGTCTTTCTGACCGACGAGCCTGGTGAGACCCCGTTCGTCCATCAGCTTCAGATGATACCGCACGGCCCGCTCACTGGGCGCGACGCCCAGCTCCTGCATCCGCCGGGCGATCAACCGCGACCCCACAGGGCCCTGGACCTCGTTGAGGATTCTCAGGATCAGGAGGGTCTTTCTTTCGATGTCTTTTTGGTCCGTTAAATTTGTTCCCATCGGCAATCGGCAATCATTTGCCGATGGTCTCTACATGGAATGATGACGACTGTCAATAAAAAAATTCCTTCCCGAGCCCCTCTGATTATCCCCTATTAAGCGTAACCGTCTGACAGCTTCATCTTGGTGAATCCTCCGTAACAGCCCGCTAACCCTGTTGGCGATTTTCCCTGCGGCGCTTTCTCAGTTTCTGGCTTACATAAACCAGGATCAGCAGGGAAAAGCCGGCGATATCGGTAAAGGTCTCGGGAATGATGAGAAAGGCCGCCGCCAGCCCCGTCAGGACCCTCTCGAAGGGATGCGCGCGATCCGCCAGGTACCCGATGACCGTGGCCCCCAGAGCGATCGCCCCGGCGATAAGCGTGAAGAGGACCTGGCCGAACCAGATCCAGTCCATGGGCACCTTCGGGTCCAGAATGGTGGGATAACCCAGGACGATGGGGGCGGTCACGAAGACGAAGGGGACGATGAACCCCCCGGAGGACAGCGTAAAGGCCCGCAATCCCGTCCGGAAAGGGTCGGCTCCCGAGATCCCCGAGGCGGCATAGGCCGCCAGGGCCACGGGCGGCGTCACATCGGCGAGGATGGAGTAGTAGAAGACGAAGAAATGGGAAACCAGGGGGTTTATCCCCCACTGCAGCAGCGCCGGTGCGGCGATCATGGAGGCGACGATGTACTGGGCCGTCGTGGGGATCCCCATGCCCAGGATGAAGCAGGCAAACATCGTGAATAGGAGGGTGAAAAAGAGGGTGACACCCTTCAGCGTCAGCAGGTGGAAGATGTCTATGGAGATCAGGCCCGTGCCGGCGGCGTGGGCCAGATTGATGACCGTGGCCGCGAACTTGAGGCCCAGACCCGTCAGGGTCGTGGCCCCGACGATGAAGCCCACGCAAGCGCAGGCGGCGCCGATGGAAAGGGCATTGCGGGTTCCCCACTCCAGGGCGCTCAGGATATCGGGGATCCGCATCTTGCTTTCCCGGTAGCAGATGCCCACGCCGACGACGGCGGTATTCGTCCAGAAGGCCGCGTCGAAGGGTTCCACGCGCAGGGCGAGCATCACGACCAGCAGCCCCGCCGGGAGGATCCCGCACAGCCAGTCGCGGCGGCGCTCCGCCCGGAAGAAGGCATAGACGAAACCGCCCAGGAGCAAGACGACCCAGAGGATCGTTTCCGTGGACACGGCGGAGAGACCGGTAAGGGGATTCCGGTCCGCCAGGATGCAGGGCAGCGACGCCAGGACCGTCACCAGGAGGGACAGGGTCCGGCGGTGGACCTGGCCGATGGAAACGGAGAGGATGATTCCCCAGAAGGCGGACAGGAAGGGGCTCTTACCCGATACGAGGAGGTAAACGATCGCCACGAGGGGGGCGATGATGATTCCGCGGTCCTTGAGGATGGCCCACACATTCGGGAGGACGTGTCGGGGCAGTCCCACCAGATTGTTTTTCAGGGCCTCCAGGTGGACCATGGTACCCACGGCGAAATAATAGACCAGCGCCGGCACGATGGCGGCCGTGGCGATCTTGATATAGGGAACCCCCAGGAACTCGGCCATGATGAAGGCGGCGGCGCCCATGACGGGCGGCATGATCTGACCGCCCGTGGAGGAAGTCGCCTCGACGGCCCCGGCGAAGACCGGCCGGTACCCCACCTTCATCATCAGGGGGATCGTGAACGAGCCCGTAGTCACCGTGTTGGCGACGGAAGAGCCGCTGATGGAGCCGAAGAAGCCGCTGGAGATGACCGCTACCTTCGCGGGACCGCCGGCGGACCAGCCCGCCAGCGCCATGGCCAGATCCATGAAGAGCTGCCCCAGCCCGGTCCGGGCGATGAAGAGGCCGAAGAGGACGAAGTGAAAAACGAAGGTGGCGATGACCCCGATGGGGATCCCGTAGATACCCTCCGTACCCAAGAACATGTAGTCCACGATCCGGGAGATGGAGTACCCCCGGTGGGCGAAGAGGGTCAGCCCCGGGATCTCGAGGAAATATGGGCCCAAATAGCAGTTGATCAGGACGAGCCCCGCGATGATGGGCAGGGGCGGACCGATGCTCCTCCGGGCCCCCTCCAGAACCAGCAGGACGGCAAAACCGCCCACGATCAAATCGACCCGGTCGGGCGCCCCCGTTCTCAGGCCCAGGGCGTTGAATTCCAGGAAGATGTACAACGACATAACGGAGGCCAGGAGGGCGAAGAAAAGATCGTAGTAAGGCATGTTGTCGCAGGTATAGGGGAAAATCCGCCCGGTGATGAAAGACCGGACGGCCTGCACCCACTGCCGCACGAAAAGGCCGAGAAGACACAAAAACGAGGCCGCCAGAAGGGAGCCCCAGACGACCAGGGGAGGGTTCAGATCCTTGAACCATAAGGTGTAGTCGAATGTGCGGGCGGCCATAAACAGTCCCAAGCCCAGGAAACCGACCATCCCGGTGAAGATGGGAAGATCGAGGCAGCGGGCGAGGCGGTCGGGGAAAAAGGGCCGCCGCCGGAAATAGACCAGGAGCGCCGCGACGGCCAGGGCCAGAGCGGCCGAGGGATAAAAGGAGATATCGAAGAGCTCCCGGAAGATAGCCGTCGTGAAGACACCGGCGATGAGGCCGAAGAGAAGATCGTAAACCAGAAACTTGGTCCCCGCCTCGTAATGATCTTTGCGCATCACGTAGAGGAAAAACACCAGCGGCAGGACGAAGGCCAGGAAATAGGCCCGGTGGCGCCACTCCTGGAGGATGCCGAACCCGGCCGTGTACACGTGGAAGACCGAATGGACGACGCACATGGCGGCCACGATCCTGAGGGTGAGGCCCGAGAGCTTGCGGAACCGCAGCTCGGGATCGTACTTGGCGACCTGTTCGATGTCTTCCCTGATTTCCGGTGCCGGTTGCTGATGCGCTGCGGCCATGAGAGGCTATCCTTTCGTGATCCGCCGTTCCTTCCCTGCGGTGAGAACCTGGAGCTTGAAGAACAACATCCCCGCCGCCGTGACCGTTCCGGACCGCAAGGTGAGCAGCGACTCCCCGGCGAGGCGGGGCAGGTCATATACACGATCTTGGACCGTCAGCTTGTTGCCGTAAGCCTCGCCCACCCAGAAAGAAACCTCCGGGAGCACCCGGCGCATGCCGGAGATCCGGAATTTGCCGTCGTTCCGGGAGAGCTTTTCCCCGTCGGCCAGACCGGAAGGGAGGCCCGCATTCGACGAGTGAAATTCCGTAGCATATAGGACAAGGCGGCGGTTTTCGTCAATTCGGAAATAGTCTGTCCCCGGGGACCTTTCCACGGAGTGGGTATAGGTCAGGGAAAATGTCTCTCCCGGGCCGGCCGGAACGATCAGGATGGTGCCGCCGCGGCGGAGGTCGTCCACCTGCAGGACGTCGATCCGGATAACCAGCAGCGCCACCGGTATAACAAACAGAAAGAATACGCCGGCGAAAAGTGCATGTCTTTTCATAAAAAACTGGGCATCCCTTTGCGAATGCCCAGCTCCTTTCCTCTCGGCAGTTAAACCATCATGCCCGCTCGGTGGACACAACTAAAGATAAAAACAATCAAGTGCTTGCGTATATTTTAATATAAACCCGGCTTTTATCTCTTTTTTGAGGCGGCCTTCTTGGCGGATTCGGCCTTGATCATCCCCGCTTCCCGGTAAAACTTCTCGGCGCCCGGGTGGAGGGGAATGGCCATGCCGGCCAGGGCGGTCTTGGGTTTCACGTTCCTGCCCTGGGCATGCGCCTCGGCCATCTTCTTGGCGCCGCTGGTCCAGAGGGCCTTTGTCAGCTTGTACACCACGTCGTCCGGCACCTCGGCGCCGACCACCCATTGGGCCATGGTGGTGATGGTCGCCACGTCTTTCTCCTGACCTTTGTAGGTGCCCTTGGGGATGACGATTCGGGAGTAGAAGGGGTACTTTTTGGTTAGATCCTTGATCTTTGCCTCATCGATGGGCACGAGCACGACCGGTGCGGAAATGGCCAGCTCCGTGATCGCCGCCGTGGGCCAGCCCGCCGTCGTGAACGTGACGTCGGTCTGCTTGTCCTGGAGGCGCTGGGCGCCCCCCGAAAAAGAAAGCCAATCCACCCGCGAGAAATCCTTGTAAGTGTATCCGTAGGCGCTAAGAATGTTCATCGTATCGACCTCGGTGCCGCTGCCGCGGTCGCCGGGGACCAGTCGCTTGCCCTTGATGTCCTTCAGCGTCTTGATCTTTGAATCGGCCCGCGCTACGATCTGGATCGTCTCGGGGTAGAGAGAGGCGATGAACCGGAGGTTCTTGGCCGGCTTTCCCTTGAACTGCTCGAGACCGTTGTAGGCGTTATAGGCCACGTTGCTCTGGACGAACGCCGATTCGACCTGCTTGTCCCGGATGAGGTTGCAGTTGGCCACGGAGGCGTTGCCCGCCTGGGAGGTCACGACGACTTCGGGCACGGCCTGGCTTAGGGCCTGGGCCAGGATGCCGCCCAAGGGATAGTAGGTGCCGCCGGTGCCGCCGGTGGAAATGACGAAGAACTTCTTCTGCTGGGCGATCAACGTCCCCGCCGGAATGAGGGTCAGCACCAGGATCATGGCTGTAACCAGAAACGCCTTTTTCTTCATCCGAAAACCCTCCTTTTCATGAAATTTCTAACGAGCTTCAAACGACACGCCGGCCTCGATTTGTCATTATTGGCAGCCGTATGCGCTTGTCTTTCAGAGGTCGGTGTGACCGTTTACAGGCTCAAAAAGGAAAAGAACTTACCGGTCCAGGGGGCTGACGCCGTCCCAGCACTTCAGGCACAGATCCTCCCGGGGCATCCCGAGGGCCTCCACAAAGGCATCGATGCCGTTGTACTTGACGGAATCGGCGTCGATCTGACCGGCGATCCACAGCTCCAGTTTCCGCAATTCTTCGAAACAACTTATGGTCCCCGCAGGGAAGCACTGCCGGGCGGCAAGCTCTTCCAGCGTCCGGGTGGAAACCCCGAAATCGCAGGGATACATGAGGGGTGGGCAGGCGATGCGGACGTGTACCTCTTTCGCCCCGGCCTCTTTCAGATCCCGGACCTTGTCCCGGATCTGGGTGCCCCGGACGATGGAATCGTCACAGATAACGATACGTTTGCCCTTGACGGCCGAGGCGAGGATGGAAAGCTTCCTTTTTGCCATCTTTTCCCGGGCGGTCTGGCTGGATTGGGTATAACTGCGATCGGCATAGCGGTTGTAGAGAAATACCTCCTGGTAACGGATCCGGGAGCGCTGATGATAGCCCAGGGCATGACCGATACCCGACATGGGGACCGGGGCCACGATGTCCGCTTCCATATCCCGCTCATCGAGATCCCGCTGGGCCAGGGACTGCCCCAGGCGGTTTCGCGCCTCCTGGACGTAGAGGCCGTCGATGACGGAATCGATGCTGGCCGTATAGGCCCATTCGAAGGCGCAGTGGGCTTTTCGGGGAGAGGGGAGCTGTTTGAGGGTGTGAAACCCCTTGCTGTCGATCAGGACGATCTCCCCGGGGCGGACATCGCGGACCACCTCCATGTCGAGGTTCTGAAAGGCCCGGGATTCGGAACTGACGGCGAATCGGGTGCCGTTTTTGCCGAGAATCAGGGGCCGGAAGCCGTATATGTCCCGGGCGGCATAGATTCCCTCGGCGGCAAGGACGACCAGACAATAGGCGCCCCGGATGCGTCCGGCCAGGGCGGCGATGCCGGCGGTCATGTCGTCCTTCTCCATGATGGTCTTGGCCAGGATCTCGATATTGTAGCTCCGGTAGAAGGAATGCCCCTGATCCTTCATGGCGGCGATGATTTCCTCGGCGTTGATGACGTTGCCGCTGAAGGCCACGGAGATGTTCCCGAGGCGGGACTGCCAGGCCATGGGCTGGCGTTCCCAGAGACTCACGTGGCCGATGCCCCAGTTCCCTTTGAGATAGAGGAGGTCCTGTTCCGTGAAGGAGTTCCCCACCTTGCCGTGGTGGGTTACCTGGTGGATATGACGGTCAAAGGTGGCAATGCCGCAATATTCCTGCCCCCGGTGCTGGAGGAAATCGATGCCGTTGTAAACGTCATAGACGCAGGGAAATTGCGAATAGATCCCGAATACGCCGCAATTGTCTTTCACTTCACTCATCTCTTGTTCCCCTATCTGATGTCGGCATGATAGCTCTGCAGGGACTTGGCCCGGCCGTGTCCCTTCCGGAAGGCCGTGATCCCCTTGACGGCCGCCACGGCCGCGGCGATGGTGGTGATGTAGGGGATCTTGTATTTGATGGCCGCCTTGCGGATGTAGGAATCGTCGTACTGGCTGAGCTTGCCGCTGGGGGTGTTGATGATCAGGTTGATGACGCCGTTCTTGATGGCATCCACGATATTCGGCCGGCCCTCGTGCATTTTGAGCAGGGGTTCGGAAGGGATGCCTTCATCCGCCAGGAAACGGTGGGTACCGGCGGTGGTCATAATCCGGAATCCCAGATCGTGGAATGACCGGGCGACTTCCCGCACCCCGCCCTTGTCCCAATCGTTTACGGTGAGCAGGACCGTTCCTTCGCCGGGGAGGACCTGCTGCGCCGCCTCCTCCGCCTTGTAGAACGCCAGGCCGAAGGAATCGGCCAGTCCCAGGACCTCGCCGGTGGAGCGCATTTCCGGTCCGAGGAGCGGATCGACCTCCTGGAACATATTGAAGGGGAAAACGGCTTCCTTGACGCCGAAATGGGGGATCACCCGTTTTTTCACCTGGAAATTGGCGAGTTTCCCCCCCAGCATGACCTGGGTGGCGATGCGGGCCATGGAGATGTTGCAGACCTTGGAAACGAGGGGGACCGTCCGGGAGGCCCGGGGATTGGCTTCGAGGATGTAAACGATATCGTTCGCAATGGCGTACTGGATGTTCATCAGACCAATGACGCCGAATTCCACGGCGATCCGCCGGGTATAGTCGTTGATGGTGTCGATGTGCCGAGGGGAGATACTGATGGGGGGAATCACGCAGGCCGAATCCCCGGAATGGACCCCCGCCAGTTCGATGTGTTCCATGATGGCGGGGACAAAGGCATCCGTTCCGTCGGAGATGGCGTCCGCTTCCACTTCGATGGCGTTTTCCAGGAACTTGTCGATCAGGATGGGCCGCTCGGGCGTCACCCCGACGGCCTTATCCACGTAACGTTTCAGCATCTCCTCGTCATGGACGACTTCCATCCCCCGGCCGCCCAGGACGTAGGAGGGGCGGAGCATAAGGGGATAGCCGATCCGCTGCGCCACCGCCACGGCCTCGGCGAGATTGGCGGCCATGCCCGATTCCGGCATGGGAATGCCCAGCCTCTTCATCATCTCCCGGAAGCGGTCCCGGTCTTCCGCCAGATCGATGGTTTCCGGGGAGGTGCCGATGATCTTCACCCCCGCCCGGGCGAGGTCCTGGGCGATGTTCAGGGGCGTCTGGCCGCCGAACTGGACGATGACCCCCTCGGGCCTTTCCTTCTCGTAGATGGACAGCACATCCTCCACCGTCAGGGGTTCGAAATAGAGCTTGTTGGAGGTGTCGTAGTCCGTGGATACCGTTTCGGGGTTGCAGTTCACCATGATGGATTCATAGCCCTCATCCCGGAGGGCGAAGGCGGCATGGACGCAACAGTAGTCGAATTCGATGCCCTGGCCGATGCGGTTGGGGCCGCCGCCCAGGACCATGATTTTCCTGTTTTGGGAAACCGCCACCCGGTCCGGGGCATTGTAGGTGGAATAGTAATAGGCGGCGTCTTCCACGCCGCTGACAGGCACGGCGTCCCAGCATTCCGCCACTCCCAGGGCGAGCCGCCGCCTGCGGATTTCCCCTTCGGGGAGCCCCAGGATCTGCGCCAGATATCGGTCGGCAAATCCGTCTTTCTTGGCCTGGATCAGCAGCTCGTCGGGCAGCTCCTTCCCTTTGTGTCGGAGTATCTTTTCTTCCAATTCCACCAGTTCTTTCATCTGCCCGATGAACCAGGGCTTGATGTGGGTGCGGCGGAAGAGGGTATCCACATCCGCCCCTTTGCGGAGGGCTTCGTACATAATGTACTGGCGTTCGCTGGAAGGCTCGGCCAGCAATTCCAGCAGCTCCTCCAGGGGCTTCTCATGGAAATCCTTCGCGAATCCCAGTCCGTAGCGTCCCTTCTCCAGGGACCGGATGGCTTTCAGGAAGGCCTCCTTGTAGGTCTTGCCGATGCTCATCACCTCCCCCACGGCCCGCATCTGGGTGCCGAGGCGGTCCACGGAACCGGGGAATTTCTCGAAATCCCAACGGGCGAACTTGACGACGACATAGTCACCCGACGGGGTGTACTTGTCCAGGGTTCCCTCCCGCCAGTAGGGGATCTCGTCCAGGGTCAGGCCGGCGGCGAGGAGGGAGGAGATGAAGGCGATGGGGAAACCTGTGGCCTTGGAAGCCAGGGCGGAGGACCGGGAGGTTCGGGGGTTGATCTCGATGACCACCACCCGGCCGGTTTTCGGGTCATGGGCGAACTGGACGTTGGTGCCGCCGATGACCTCGATGGCCTCTACGATATCGTAGGAGTGCTTTTGCAGCCGGGCCTGGAGTTCCGGACTGATGGTGAGCATCGGGGCGGTGCAGTACGAATCGCCCGTGTGGACCCCCATGGCGTCCACGTTTTCGATGAAACAGACGGTGATCATCTGATTCTTGGCGTCCCGGACCACTTCCAGCTCCAGTTCTTCCCAGCCCACCACGGACTCCTCGATGAGGATCTGGCCCACCATGCTGGCCGAGATGCCCCGGCTGGCCACGGTCCGCAGTTCTTCGAGATTGTAAACCAGACCGCCGCCCGTGCCGCCCATGGTGTAGGCGGGGCGGATGACCACGGGATAACCGAGCTGGGCGGCGATCCTTTCCGCCTCCTCGACGCTGTAAGCCGGTTCGCTCTTCGGCATCTCGATCCCGAGGCGGTTCATCGTTTCCTTGAAGGCGATCCGGTCCTCCCCCCGTTCGATGGCATCGACCCGGACGCCGATGACCTTGACGCCGTACTTGTCCAGGATGCCCTGCTTGTGCAGCTCCGAGGTCAGGTTCAGGCCGGTCTGGCCGCCCAGGTTGGGGAGAATGGCGTCGGGCCGCTCGTTCTCGATGATCTCCGTCAGGGAGGCTACGTTCAGGGGCTCGATATAGGTCACGTCCGCCATCCCCGGATCGGTCATGATGGTGGCGGGGTTGGAGTTGACGAGGATGATCTTGTAGCCGAGTTTCCGCAGGGCCTTGCAGGCCTGGGTGCCGGAATAGTCGAACTCGCAGGCCTGGCCGATGACGATGGGGCCGGACCCGATGATGAGCACCGAATTTATGTCGCTTCTCTTGGGCATGGGGATGTCTCCTTGGATCGGGCAATGTGGCGCAATTATATATCTTTCTTGAACAATAACGCCGCGCCGGGCTTGCGGACTATAGGCAAGTCCCGGCCTCCTGTCAAGGTGAAATCATGATCGGCGGCGGGTAAAAAATATGCTTTACATATTACGCAATGCGTCATATTATTAATTACATGATCAGAACATTTCGCTGTAAAGATACGCAAGCCCTTTTTAATGATCAGTGTATAAGCCGTTTTCAGTCCATTGAACGCCAGGCGCGTCGTAAACTCTTATATCTGCACCGCGCCAGAACCCTTCAAGATCTCATGGTGCCGCCGGGCAACCAATTGGAGGCATTGAAAGGAGAACGATCAGGTCAACACAGCATTCGTATCAACGATCAATGGCGGATATGTTTTATATGGGATGAAGGAGATGTCCGTGATGTTGAAATTGTCGATTATCATTAGGAGAATTAAGTAATGAAAGAAAACGAATTATTGGATCCCATTCCTCCCGGGGAGATCCTTTGCGAAGAGTTTATGCGGCCGCTGGGCCTGAGTGCTAATCAACTGGCCCGGGATATTGATGTGCCGCCGGGTAGGATCAGCGAGATCTTGAACGGCAAGCGTTCCATAACAGCCGACACGGCGCTGCGTTTGGGAAAATATTTCGGCGTATCACCGGAGATCTGGCTTAATTTGCAGTGTGATTATGATATGAGATTGGCCCGCCGGACGATTTGGCCTTCGATCGAACCCCGTGTCAGAGTTCGCGCGGCATAGTTATCAGTGCGGAAGGGGTTTGTAACGGCCCTTCAGCTCGTAGAGGAGTCAAGAAATGATTCTCGTGAATCTATTATAATTATTGTGAGGTGTTTGCAGATGAGGGAAGTGGTGGAACGAAATAAGGCGGCGATGGATTATCCATGTTCTTGGAACTATCGCGTCATCGGCGCCGACGAAGATGCACTGCGCCGAGCGGTGGCGGAAATAGTGCAGGATCGGAGTTATCGAATGGCGCTTTCCCGGAGCAGCGCCAGCGGGAAGTACCGGAGCTTTTCCGTGGAGATGGTCGTAGAGAGCGAGGGCCACCGGGTTGCCGTTTATCAGGCCTTGCGGAACCATGAAGCGATAAAGATCGTTCTGTAAAGGAGAAACCAGACATGCCATACCGGCCGGAAGATGTTTGGAAAGCAGTGGAGCGGGTTAGAAGCAACAGCCCGCTGGTGCACAACATTACTAACTATGTGGTGATGAACTCCACCGCCAACGCCCTGCTGGCGATCGGCGCCTCGCCGGTCATGGCCCATGCGGAGCAGGAAGTGGAGGAGATGGTGAATATCGCCTCGGCGCTGGTGATCAATATCGGCACCCTGAGTGAGCAGTGGACGAAATCCATGTTCATGGCGGCCCGGCGGGCCAGTGCCCGGAACATCCCCATCGTTTTCGATCCCGTGGGTGCCGGGGCCACCCCCTACCGTACCCGGACGGCCCGGCAGCTCATCGAAATCACCGCCCCGACAATCATCCGGGCCAACGCCTCGGAAACGATGGCCATGGTGGCGGCGGACAGGCAGACCAAAGGTGTGGACAGCACGGAGGCCTCGGTGAACGCCCTGGCGGCGGCCCGGACCTTGAACGAACGTTATGGTTCCGTGGTCTGTGTGAGCGGCGAGCGGGATTATGTGGTGGCCGGAGGAAGAATGGCGATCATAGAAAACGGCCATGCCCTGATGAGCCGGGTGACCGGCCTCGGCTGCACCGCTTCGTCGCTGTGCGGGGCCTTCGCGGCGGTGGTGACGGATGACTTCCCGGCGGCGACGGCATACGCCATGGCCGTGATGGGGATAGCCGGTGAGATCGCCGCGGACCGCGCCGCCGGTCCGGGCAGTATGCAGGTGCAATTTCTCGATGCCCTGCACGGCTTGTCCCGGGAAGACATCGAAAGCCGGCTGAAAATGACGGTGGAGGAGTATTGAGGGCGATGCAGGGGTTATACCTCGTAACGGATCGCGACCTCTGCGGCGGCCGTCCCCTGCAGGAAGTCGTCATGGCGGCGGTGGCCGGCGGCGCCGCCTGGGTGCAACTGCGGGAAAAGAATCTGTCCACCCGGGCCTTTGTCGAGGAGGCGGCGGCCGTCAAAGCCCTCCTGACGCCCCATAAGGTGCCGCTGATCATCAATGACCGACTCGATGTGGCCCTGGCCGTGGGAGCCGACGGGGTGCATGTGGGACAGGAGGATATGCCTTATCCCCTGGCCCGGAAGAGCCTGGGGACGGGGAAGATCATCGGCCTTTCCGTGGAGACCTGGGAGGATGTGGAGGCGGCGGAAAAATGGGATGTGGATTATCTGGGCGTGAGCCCTGTCTTTGCCACGCCGACCAAGACCGATAC
>JAGPFL010000038.1 GCA_018056545.1 Syntrophobacterales bacterium | reverse complement strand
ACTTCCAGCTTCATGGCGCTTTCTCCTTTCAATTAGGTTTTTGGCAAAACCCTTCTAAAGGAAAAGCGCCTTTTTTTCTACCTTTTCTATACCCTTATGAATTTCACACAAAAGATCTTACACTACCCAACGTCCCGGCGCATCCGGGGAACCACACCTATTGCCCGAACTGTAAAAAAGTGATAATCAAGCGTACAGGTTTTTTCCTCGAGGAGATGATCGTGAAAGACGGTCGTTGCACCTTCTGCCGGCGAAAGATCGCCGGCGTCTGGAAATAGGAGCGGCGCGTCATGAAGAAAAGCTATGTTCTCATCCTGGCGTCGGTTATCACCCTTTTATTGATCTTTGCCGTGGTCATCCAGGCCAGAAAGGAGCCGGAAATGGATAAGGTGCGCCCCGCCGTCGTGGCGGGAAAATTTTACTCGGCGTCGCCGGCGGTGCTGAAGGCCGCCATTGCGGGCTTTCTCGACGATGCGGAGCCGGCGACGGTTTCCCGGCCCCTGGCCCTCATCCTCCCCCACGCCGGTTACATCTATTCGGGACAGATCGCCGCGGACGGCTACAACCAGGCCCGGGGAAACGGCTATGACACGGTGGTGATCCTGGGCACAAATCACACCTCCCCGCGTTTCTCCCGGATCGGCCTCTATCCCGGCGACGGTTTTGCCACCCCCCTGGGGGTGTCCCGGGTGGACCGCTCCGTCATGGAGACCCTTCAGGCCGCCTGTCCGGATTGCGTCCCCAATGCCTCCGTGCATGAGCAGGAGCATTCCGTGGAGGTTCAGGTTCCGTTCATCCAGGTCCTGTTTCCCGATGCGAAGATCGTCCCGGTGGTGGTCGGCGCTCCCGACGCCGCCCTTTGCGAGCGCTTCGGCCAGGCCCTGGGCCGGGCCCTGAGCGGTAAAAAGGCCCTGATTGTGGCCAGTTCGGACCTTTCCCACTATCCCTCTTACGAGGACGCCCGCACCGTGGATCTCCCTATCCTGGATGCCATTCCCACCCTGGATCTGTCCCGGGTGCAGAAATCCGTGCAGGATGCCATGGGGAGGGGCGTTGCCAATCTCCACACCGGCGCCTGCGGCGAGGGACCCATCATGGCGGCCATGGCCGCCGCCCGGGCCATGGGCGCCCGGGGGGGCAAGGTGATCAGCTATGCCAACTCCGGAGACATTGCCATCGGCGACCGTTCCCGGGTGGTTGGCTACGGCGCCGTGGCCCTCACGGCCGACCCTCCCCCGGCAGCGTCGGTGACGAAAGCGGCCGCCGGGACCGGCGGCGAGCTGCAACCCGTGGACAAGAAGGCCCTCCTCGCCTTTGCCCGGAAGACCATCGCCCGCTACCTGGCCACAGAGACCGTGCCGTTGGCCCGGGGTTTCTCGTCGGCGGTACAGGAATATCGGGGCGTCTTTGTCACCCTGAAAAAATACGGCAACCTCAGGGGTTGCATCGGCCGCCTAATTCCCGAGGCCCCGCTGGGGCAACTGGTCGGGGCGATGGCTATTCAATCAGCCTTCAACGACCATCGCTTCCGCCCTGTCACGGCCGGGGAACTGAAGGACATCGAGATCGAAATATCGGTCCTGACACCCATGAAGCCCGTTCCCCGGGCGGAGGACATCGTGGTCGGAAGGGACGGCGTGCTCCTCCAGAAGGGCCGGGCCGGGGCCGTCTTCCTTCCCCAGGTGGCCACCGAACAGGGCTGGAGCCGGGAGGAGATGCTCGATCAACTATGCCTCAAGGCGGGACTTCCCGAGGGTAGCTGGCGCAAGGGTGCGGAATTCCAGATCTTCCAGGCGATTGTCTTCCACGAATCGGAATTCAAATAGCATCCGCCCGCAGGAGAATTCATAATTCCATTGTTTCTCCATGGCGAGGCGATAGCGCCGTAAGACCGTATCGCCTCCCTTCGGGAACAGCGGCAGCGGGCAAGTAACGGCCGGAGGGAACGGTTCCTGGTGCCATGCGCTTGATCTTGTTCAATATCGGCCTGTTTTCCCTTCTGAGCCAGGTGCTGCTCCTCCGGGAGCTGGCCGTCGCCTCCTATGGCGTGGAACTGATTTACCTCTTCGCCCTGGGAGTCTGGCTGCTGTTCACTGCGACCGGGGCCATGCTCGGCCGACGGCGACCGGCCGCTCCCGGGCCGATCGCTGCGGCGCTTCTGTCTCTGGCAATCATCCTGCCCGCAAATGTCGCCTTCATCCGGGCCGGACGGCTGCTCTTGTCCGGGGTCCCGGGCGCCTATCTGCCCTTTTATCAGCAGCTCCTCATGCCGATCCTGGCCCTCTGTCCCGTGGGGCTCCTCACGGGTTTCATCTTTCCCCCCGCGGCGGCCCTCTATGTGGCCCGCGGGTCGGTTCCCGGACGACGGACCCTGGCTACGGCCTACGGCATCGAAAGTCTGGGGGCCCTGGCGGGGGGGATCATCGCCACCCTGTTCCTGAAATGGCAGGTGCCGGTCATGGCGGGGGCGCTGTTGTCCGGCGCCTTTATCTCTCTGAACGTCCCGGCGCTGATCAAACAGAAGAGGTCCCTGGTCCTGACGGTCCTGGCGCTGACGGGCCTTTTTCTCGTGGTCCTCAACTGGACATCCTGGCTGGATCGTAAAACGATCGGCTGGAATCATCCCCACCTGCAGGAGAGCCGGGATACCCCTTACGGGAGGATCACCGCTTCCGGAAGGTCCGGCCAGATGGCGGTCTTTGAAAACGACGTCCTGGCTTTCGAAACGGAAGGGGTGGAAGGGGAAACCTTTGCCCATCTCACGGCCCTACAGCATCCCCGGCCCCGCCGAATGCTGCTTTTGGGCGGGGGGATGGAGGGGATAACGGAAGCCCTCCGGGAACATTCCCCGACGCAGTTGGACGTGGCGGAACTGAACGAACGGATGATCGGGATGGTTTTGCCCCAACTGCCGCCGGAACGTCGGCAGGCCCTGGCGTCCTCGCCGGTCCGCCTGTTCTTCGCCGATCCCCGGGATTTTCTCCGCGCCGGCGACGCCTACGACCTGATCCTCGTGGCCATGCCCGACCCCGCTTCCGGACAGACAAACCGCTTCTACACCCGGGAGTTCTTTCAGGCCTGCGCCGCCCGTCTCGGACCGGAAGGCGTGCTCGGACTGCGTCTCCGGTCGGCGGAAAACATCTGGCCGCCCCCCCTGAGGAATCGCATGGCCGGCATCTATCGGGCCCTGAAAGGGGTTTTCCCCTATGTGCTCTTTCTGCCTGGGGCTACGAACGTCATCACCGCTTCCGCCGCGCCGCTGCCCGAGGATCCGGCGCCCCTTATCGCCCGCTGGCATGAACGGCGGCCGCCCGCCCGCCTGGCCCGACCTCCTTTCCTGGCCTATCTTTTTACCAACGACCGTTTCCGGGAAGTCAGGCAGCTCCTGGAAACCGGCACCGTCACCGCCAACAGCGACCTGAATCCCGTGAGCTACCGTTACACCCTTCAGATCTGGCTGTCCAAATTTTTCCCCCAGATGTCGTTTCTGGAACCGAACGTTCGTCTCCCCGGACTTTATATTCCCCTCATCACGGTTTCTCTCATTCTCCTGGGCGGCGCTTTTCTTCTTTCCCGTCGCCGGCCGGCGGGCCGGGGGATTGTGCTGGCAGGGGTGGCGGGCTTTTGCGGGATGATTCTCCAGAATGTCCTGTTGCTTTATTATCAGATCAAGGACGGCGTCCTTTACCAGGATATCGGTCTGTTGATGGCGTTGTTCATGGCCGGCCTGGGGCTGGGGGCGCTGCTGCCTCTCTCCCGTCTTTCTTTCACTGCACGGCGGCAGGGGGGGACGATACTGGCCGGCTTTGCCGCCGTGGCGCTCGTTATACTTCTCGTTTTTTTCCGGGGAGACGGCCTCGGCCTGCCCCTTACGGCCTGTCTGCTGGTCCTCTCCGGTTCCTTCACCGGCCTGCTGTTCGCCCATGCCTCCCTCGTCGGGGCCTCCGGTGGAACGGCGTTCATCTCCCCTCTTTACGCCGCCGACCTGGCAGGCGGCGCGGCCGGGGCCATTCTCGGGGGGTTGTTCCTCATTCCTCTGGCGGGACTTGCCGTGCCGGTCGCGGTGGCGGGGCTGTTGATCTTCCTGTCCTTTCTCGCAGTCCGCGATGATGAAGAAGGCCCTGCTGAATCATAAAAGGGATCTGTCCGGCCGATGAGGATTGACCACATCCCCAATACCTTGTGTGTATGCCGGACAAAACCGTAACACCACAGGATCAGAAGTCGAAAGTAACGCCCGCCGAGTAGGTGTTGGAGCTGTAGGAGTAATAATTGGAGATGTTGGAGTCGTTCTTGAACCAGCGGTAGCCCACGTAGGCCGAGAGGTTCTTCAGAAGCATGTCGAGTTTCTTGAAGACGTTCGCCGTCACCGTTTGGCCCGTATCGTCCCGCTTTTCATTGGTCGCGCTCCGGATATTGGCGTTGTCATACTTGACCTTCGTATAGTTATAGCTGACCAACAACGTGAAATCTTTGGGGAATTCCTGTTGGCCCAGGACTCCGAACCCTTCCGAGTGGTTGGCGTAGGACGATCCTTCCGTGTCGGAGCGGGCGTAATTCAGCCAGCCGGCAAAGAAGGTGGTCCGTTTGTTGAAAATCAGATTGGGGAAAGCGAGGTTCTGCCGCAAGGTGACGTTGTGATTCTTCCCGCTGCGGTTTTCCTCGGGATACTACGGCGCATCGGTGAAATCCACCTTGGAGTAGGTGTAGTCCAGATCGGTCCAAGTCCAGTCCACGGGCTGCCAGGAGACCCCCGGCGTGATCCCGTAGAGCCAGGAATAGCTCGCCGCTTTCAGGAGGGTCTTCCCCACGAAGGGGGCGAGACGCACCTGGAACGTATCGGCAAAATTGCCCTTGTAGTAGAGATTGATATTGCCGTTTTGGACATTGAACATATCGTCCTTGAACTGTTGGGTTCCGTAGATGCCCGCCCGGACGCCTAAAAAGTTTTTCCCTGTATTTACGAATTCATAGACGCCGCCGAGGCTATAGACGGCCCGCCAGTCGCTGTCGGAGGAGATGTCGCTGGGGCGGGTCTGCTCCGAGGGGATGAGGGCCACGTTGGTGTCGTACTCCACCCCGGCGGAGAGGGTGACGGCCCAGGGTTTTTCCTTCGTAGGCTGGCCCGGCACGGCCGCGACCGCCGCCTGGCGCTCCATGCCTGAGACCTCCTGGGTTTTCTGTTCCAGGTCGGCAAGGAGCTGGGCGGCGCTTTTTCCTTCCCGGGACTGGGGGGCCAGATCCCGCGCCTTGGTCAGGTCGTCGAGGGCGGCCTCGTACTGGCCGGAGAGATACCGGGCCATGCCGATATAATAGTGCGACCGGGGGGCGAAGGACTTGTCCAAAGCGGCGGCCTTCTGGAAAACGGGTATGGATTCCTGATATTTTTTACTCAGGAAGAGGGCCTCGGCGTAGCCGCGGACCACATAGGGCTCGTTTGGGTTTTTATCGTAGGCGCTCTTTGCCCTGGCCAAGTCCCGTTCCTGTTTCCCCTGGGCCATTTTTATCAGTGCCTGGCGAAGGCGCGCCGCTGCGGGAAGGTGTTCGTACTTCTTCAGCAGGTTGAGCGCATTCCGATATGCCTCGGGAATTTCCTCATCCCGGTCGCGGCCATAATCCTGGCTGGCCGGTGCCGTCGCGGGGATACTCGTCTCCTCGGCGCCGTAAACACTGCCCATGGAGAGAAACAAGACCAACAATACAAACGATACGATTCTCAGTTTCATCAGTCGCCAACCTTTCCGCATGTTTTGTTCGGATACGAGTCAAACCGGCCGTTATTTCACCTAACCCAACCGTTTCGCCGCCTCACGCATGGCCGCCGCTTCTTCGTCTGCCTGTTCCCGCTTAAGTTCCGCATCATATAGGGCGTCCGAAGCATTGATTTGATCATCTGAAAGCTTATTGCTTTCGTTGCCTATCTTGTCAATTTCCGCATCGTATTCCTTTGGTGTCAGGTTCCGATCCGCAAGGTCTTCCACTTTCTTGAGAAGCTCATCCATTTTTTTCTGCGCCGCCGCCACCTCTTTCGCTGCCTTTTCCACCGCCGCCTTCTTCTCCGCCGCCTTCTTCTCCGCCGCCTTAACGGCAGCCTCCACTTCGGCGCGATTTTTCAGGGCCTTCAGCTTCTCTTTGGCCGCCTCTACCTGCTTCTCTTTCCTGGCCGCCTCCTGGGCTTTCTTTTCCTCCTCATTCGCCTCTTTCAAGAGTTTGCGCGCCTGCTTTGCTGAGTCATCAAGCTTTTTCCACGCCTCGTCTCTTTTCTTCTTCGCCGCCTGTTCCTCCGCCTGCGCCTTTTTCAATTCCGCATCCGCCGCCGCCACCTTCTTCTCCGCAAAGTAAACCAGCTCCTCCTTGTCTTTTTTGGTGAGATTTTTCGCCGCCGCCAGGAGTTTCTTCGCCTCGTTCAGCTTGTCTTCCGCTTTCCACTTTCTTCTCCGGGCGTCTTCGAACGCTTTCTCCGCAGCTTCGGCCTCTTTTTCCAAGCGCTTTTTTTCCGATTCCAAAAGCGCCGCCTGTTGACGCTTTTTATCCCACTCCTTTGCTGCCGGCGGAAAGATCCTGCCGATGTCCAGGGGCTTGGTTTCCCCCGTCATGGGGATATCGTACTTTCCCTTGAGAAATGTTGTATCTGCGGGACCCGTGGCGGCGCCGGAGCTGGAAGATGAACCGCAAACGCCGTTGCACTCGGAGCACTGGCTGATAGGAAAAGTTTGCCCCCCGCTGACGCATGTTTGGGCGGCGCAGTTGCAGGTGGCGCTGGCCAGGGCATTCGCTGTGGGGAGGATCGCCAAGAGCGCCGCAACCGCAATGCCGATGACAGAACGTTTCATTAGGCCTCCTTGATAATATATTGATGATAATTTCCTTTTGGGTTGCCGGAGTATAAAGATGCCTATTTTGTATGTCAAGGGATAATGTCGGGAAAAATCGGGGGTGGCAGATCACAGGGGAGAGGCGAAAAAATGAATTGCCTGAAAGTGGATTTCTTTTCCGGTCCAAAATCTGGTCATTTATTGCTGGCCTTTTGATGGTTTTCGTAATAATAGAACCATCACCGAGAGGGAAATCGTCAGCAAAAAAGACCACAGGAAGGAAACATGCGCTTCGGTTGTTACCGTTTTACCGCCCGCTTCCTGGACGACGCCCGGTTACCCGAATACAAGGGGTCAACTTTCCGGGGCGTCTTCGGCCATGCCCTCCGCTCCGTAGTCTGCGCCCTGAAACGCTGCACCTGCACCGACTGTCTCCTTTCCTCACGCTGCCTCTATCCCTTTATTTTCGAGACCTCGCCGGTGAGCGGGGGCGGCGAAACCGGCGATACGGTCTTTTCCCGACGCCGCATTTCCTCCCGCCCCCATCCTTACGTCATCGAACCGCTCGCCGGAGAACAGACCCGTTACCGCGCCGGCGAGATTTTCACCTTCAACCTTTTACTCTTCGGCCGGGCCAATGACAGTCTGCCCTATTTTATATACGCCTTCAGTGAGGTCGGTCGCAGCGGCATCGGCAGTAAAACAAAAGGTCAGGGGGCCAGGTTTTCCCTGGTTTCCGTATCTTCCCAGGATCAGATCCTTTATGACGGGGCGGAAAACCGGATGTATCCCCGGGAGGTAACCGAGGACTTGGGCGCGCTTCTTCGCCCCCTGAACGGCAAGGCAGACTCTGGTGAGCCCGCCGGTGGAGGCGTATCGACAGATAGCCGTATCACCCTGGAATTGCTCACCCCCCTGCGCCTGAAGTATGGGAATCACTTCCACGGCGCCTCGCTGCCGTTTCATGTCCTTGTCCGGGCCGCCTTACGACGCGTCTCCTCTCTGTGTCTTTACCACGGAGCAGGCGAGCCGGAACTTGACTATCGGGGGCTCGTCGCCCGGTCTCAGGCCGTGCAAGCGGACGAAGAAAGTCTCTACTGGTTCGACTGGGAACGATATTCCAGCCGCCAGGATCAGAAGATGCTCATGGGCGGCCTGATGGGGCGGGTTCATTATACAGGGGATCTGGATGAATTCCTCCCCCTCTTGAGATTTTGTGAACAGGTCCATCTGGGGAAACAGACCACCTTCGGCCTGGGACACATCAGACTGAAACACTCATGACGGCTTGCCGACAGGGGTGCTTCATAAAGACCTCTACGCCCGGGATAGACAAAACGAAAGATGAAAAATTCAAAAAGTTACAGATATTTACGTCCCCCTTGTGACGGTAAACCATCATGAAGATTTCACATAAGCTCCCGATGCTTCAGCGCCCCCGTAGAAGATGTCCCGGGCGGGCGGCGCCGTTCGATCATCATCCAGGTTAGGAGCGGGGAAGTGGCGGACAAGAAACAAACGGCGCTGGTGGCGGTTCTGGGGCTGAGCCCCCAGGTGCTCACGGAAACCCTCTACGCCCTGCATCAGGAGGGAGAACGGATCGACGCCATCCATGTCATCACCACACGGCCCGGCAAGGAGGCCGTCAACGCCGTCCTCCTGTCCCCCGTGGACGGCCGCTACTACCGCTATCTTCAGGAATACGGCATTGATCCCGCGACCATCGCCTTTTCCCACGAGCATCTTCACACCGTTCGGAGCGATCTGGGACGGGAGATCGAAGACATCCTCGATGAGGAAGACAACGAAGACGTGATGCGCACCTGCCTGGAGTTGACCTTCGAGTTGAGCCGGGACAACGACACCCGTTTGATCTTCTCCATCGCCGGGGGACGCAAGACCATGACGGCCTGCCTCATGGTCGCCGCCTCCATGTACGCCCGTCCCCACGACCGGATCTGCCACGTCCTGGTGACACCGGAATTCGAGAACCATCCCGATTTCTTCTACATCCCCAAAATATCCGCGCCCGTCACCCTGAAGGACAAGCAGGGCCGCCCCTACGTCCGGGAGACGCGCTACGCCGAGATCCGCCTCGTCGATATTCCCTTCCTCACCGTTCGCCGCCTCCTGGCCCCCGCCCTCCTCAACGAGCCCCTCGATCCGGACGAACTCATGCGGCACCTCGTCCATAGGAAAACCGAGGACCTCATCGTGGATCTCCCCGGTGGCGGCCTCACCTGGCACGGCGTCACCGTCCCCGTCTCCCCGGCCCGTCTGGCCCTCTACGCCTTCTTCGCCCTGCGGAAACGGGACGAAGGCTGCGATGCCCCCACCTGCCGGGGCTGCGACGACTGCTATTTGGATTTCCAAGGAGTAAGCGAAAATCAGGACGTCATTACCGATCTCTACAACCGCATCACCGAGGGCTGCCGGGACCTGATGGCCATGAGCGACACGGGGATCATGGGCCTTACGGCGGAGAATTTCCATGCCTACAAGGGCAAGCTCCGCCGCGATCTCCTGGACGGCTTCGGCGCCGTCACCGCCCGGCGCCTGATCATTGAAGGCAAGGGCCGGCGCCCCGACACCCGCTACGGCATCCCCCTGGATCGGGCCCACATCCGCGTCGTCTGGTGAGATAGCGACGTGCTGCGCGCGTCGTGAACAGGAGTTTCGAGCACCCGCACGGCACCTGCCATAAAAGCCTTCGGCTTTCAGCAAACGCGTGTCCGTGATCAACTCGGCAATAGAGTCAATCTATCCCTATCCCACACGGCCATATTCGTTACTCGCCGCGGTCCGATTTCAACAATGATTGATCTTGATCGGTTTTCAGCTCACCAAATCACGGCCATGCCGTAGTCGGTGAAAACGGCGTCACCGGTGATGATCGGCATCATTTCCAAAACCGATTGCGCCATGAGCATCCGGTCGAAGGGATCGCGGTTGGGTCCGGGGAGCTTACCTGCGTAAAGGGCGTGTTCCAAAGAAATAGGCAGGATATCGAAGCGCTCCTTGCGGATGAAGAAGGGGAGTCTCGCCACGATTTCTCCGGCGGCGGGCAGTTTACCGAGGCGGTGTTTCGTTAAGAGCTCCCAGGCCGAAGCGCTGCTGACAAAGATATGGTTGGCGGCAGAAGCAATGGTTTCACGGGCCTGCGCCGATAAATGGGGATCGTCGAGCAGCCACCATAGGAGGGCATGGGTATCCAGGAGGGCTTTTATTCCCACGCCGTCAGTTCCTCCTCCGGGAGGGGCTCAAAAAATGCCTCGGTCAATGCACCTCTCCCCTTGGCTGCCCCGGGAACACGATCTGCCGTGAGCACCGGGGTCAGACGTACAAATGGTTTCCCACCCTTGGCGATGACAATCTCTTCCCCGGCAACGGCCGCATCAAGGAGACGGGAAAGATGGGTTTTGGCTTCATGCACATTGACGGTTCTCACAACGATTGCCCTCCTTTCAGGAATTTTCTAAATATGACTAACACATTTAGTCATCCATGACAAGCGTTATCGATATAGGGGTGTATGAAGAAGAGACCGGCAACATTGCCGTTTTTGCCTTCCCGCCCCAAACTCCTTTATATGATGTCCCATCAAACTCCCGCCGGCCCCTTAGGAGGATCCCTTGGCGACATTCTTCAATGAAACCGGCGCGGAATCCGTCCATACCGCCCTGGGAGAATGGCGACGGGAAAGGAAAGAGGGGATAAAACGACCTTTTGCTGTAATTGTGAAGTTGCTTTTTTAATGCCTTGATGATAGGAGAAAAACGGATTTTGCCCGGTCGCATCAATACTCCAAGGTAAAGGTGTTTAATGATTCAGGCAACATCGGAAAACCCATAAAGCCTGCTGCCCGTACCCAGGGGAGCGGGCTTCTGTGTTTTTTGCGGCAACGTTGCCTTTTTTGAGTGGTTCTTTGATTTATGAGATAAACAGGCTATCGGCGAGGATGACAATCAGCGGATAATGATGGAGGGTGGATAATGGATGAAAGTGTTTTGATTACCGCAGCTGCGGCCATGATGCATGACCTCGGCAAGTTGACCAAAGAAGGGGGTCTGGAAATCACCAAGGACTATGAAAACAACAATGCCGGTCTCTATCAGCCTTTTTACTCCGGTAGATATACCCACGATCATGCGCTTTATACAGCCCGTTTCATCGAGGAAGCGGAAAACTTGTTGCCACCGCAGCTTAAAGGCCGGCTGGGAACGTCGAACCAGAGTTTCATCAATCTGGCCGCTCGCCATCATAAGCCGGAAACACCCTGGGAATGGATAATTGCCATAAGCGATCGGATCAGCAGCGGCTGGGATCGCGCCAATTTCGATTCGGAATACAACGCGGCCATTAACTGGCGGGATTACCGGAAAACCCGGCTGCTGTCGGCATTTGAATACCTGCTCCGCGATGACGAAAAATATTTAAGCAATTACGATAGTTATAAATATTGCTATCCCTTGCGGGAACTTTCCCCCACGGCCATTTTCCCAATTTTAAAAAAGGAAGGGGTCCCGGCCAAAGACGCCGAAGCAAAGGATGAATACAAAAGACTTTATGATAATTTTTTCAACGATCTGAAAGGCCTTCGCCATCGGGAAGACAACCTCGCCCTCTGGCTCGATCATTTTGACAGCCTGATGTTGATCTATACCGCCAACATCCCGGCGGCAAGGGCCGGAACAGTCATTCCCGATGTCTCTCTCTACGATCACGCTCGGGCTACTGCCGCCATTGCCGCCGCACTGTATTCTTATCATCGGGAACATAACACCTTGACGGAGGAAGCCGTCCGTAACGAATCGTCATCGGTCTTTCTTCTGATAGGCGGCGATTTCTACGGCATTCAGAATTACATCTTCTGCGACAGCGGCGAGACACGGCAAAACCGCGCAAAAATCCTCCGGGGCCGTTCCTTTGCTGTTTCTCTGCTCTGTGAACTGGCTGCCGACCTGATCTGCCGTAGTGTAGGCCTCCCCTCAACTTCCGTACTGCTGAATGCGGCAGGGAAATTCACGATCATTGCCCCCAATACGGAACAGGCAAGCCAGGCGGTGGCGACGGCGGAAGATAAAATCAATAACTGGCTCATCGAAATCAGTGCCGGCGAAAGCGCCTTGGGTATTTCATCGGTGACGGCCGCACCGGCAGATTTTGTTGCCGGCAAGTTTATTAACGTCTATGATTGCCTTAATGCAGCAATGGCGGAAAGAAAATTCCACAAGTTCGACCTCCACCGCTATGGCGGAACGGTCAAGGGCTTTCTTAACAAATTCAACAATGACCTTACCCCACCCATCTGCCCTTACTGTGGTAAGCGACCATCCAGTCCCGCCGCTGAAAATTTCAAGAGCGACCGAGATGACAAATCCCTCTGTACCGTTTGTCGGGACCATATTTTCCTTGGGGAGAATATCGTCAAGAAGAATCGCATTGCAATCACGGCCGCCGATGCCGAGCTTGCAAACGAAAGTTCTCGTTTGCTGGAGCCCATTTTCGGCATCTATCAGGCGGCGTTTATCGAGGGCGGACTTTCCTCGTTGGCCAGGTCGGGAAAGTTGTTCAAATGTTGGGACATTTCTCTCGACCCGACAGGCAAGACCTCCCGGGATGTAACCGCCCGCTTCCTCAACGGTTACGTTCCCGTTTACCGTGACGAAGACCTGTATGACGAGCGTATCTTGGAGGGTGCCAAGGCCGATACAAAAAAGGAAGAAATGATTGCAGACATCAAGGAGGGACGCCCAAAGACCTTCGAGCATATCGCTGCCATGTCCTTGAATCCGCATGGCGATAAGGAAGGCAGCTACAAGGGCATTCAGGCTTTGGGAATCCTGAAAGCCGACGTTGATCATCTGGGGATGATCATGTCCTGCGGGATGGCCGACAAGCAGTTCACCCTTTCCCGTATCGCCGCCGTGAGTCGCCAGTTGAATTTCTTCTTTGCCGTCTATCTGCCCCAGCTCCTGGCCACAGATCCTGTCTATCATGATGTTTATACAGTCTTTGCCGGCGGCGATGATCTTTTCCTCATCGGGCCGTGGAACCGTATCATATCCCTGGCGGCCTTTCTGAAGGACCGCTTTGCTGAATATGTTTGTCAAAATGAACATATACATTTTTCCGCCGGGATCAGCATCCGAAAACCACACATTCCCCTGGATAAACTTGCCAACGGGGTGGAGGAGGCGCTGCATGCTGCCAAAAACGGCAACCCCGATAAAGGTGACCGAGGAAATTGTGTCAATATCTTCGGCGAGACAGCAACCTGGAAGGAATTCGAGGAGCTATGCAAGGTGCGGGACAAACTGAATGCCTGGCGGGAAGGCGGCATCGTGAACAATGCCATGCTCTTTCGCCTGAATCGCTTTCTTGCTATGGCCGCCCAGGAAAAAGAGCTCGTCAAAGAAAGAGACATTCCCTTGGCCGATATGGAGTGTCTAAAATGGCGTGCCTATTTGCGTTATACCACGGAAAGAAATGTGGGCAAAAATGGTAAGGATGAAGAAACAAAAGCGAAGATGAAACAGGAATTCGGCTTGGCGGCGAAGTGGCTCAATGATTACGCCGGCAAGCTGAGAATTGCACTATGGGATGTGATTTACAATAACCGGTAAGGAGGACTACATGCCACAGGTAACATTTTACAGGGACAGGCAAAGAAAAATCATCAACCCCAAGCTGTTTTCTGAGATTGCGGAGACGAAAGCAAGGGAGATTGCCGAGGCGGGACAAGGGGCAAGAGGTGGTGGAAGACCACGACTGGAGCGCAACAAACGCACCCAGCTTCGCAAATTCTATGATGAGGTTATCCGCCTTAATGGTGATATCAAAAGCAAACCTACAGACTGGGACTATGTACTACCTTATGTCAACATGCTCATCGCCAAGGCGGTTTACGCCCAGGGGCGCAATACCCTCGTAACTTCGGAATTTGTCAATATGCTCAAGGAATGCATCGATCAGGTCGAACAGCCGGGAGACCTGGATGTCTTTGCCAATTTTTTTGAAGCCTTCATGGGATATTACAAGCAATATGAATAGGAGGGGCAGATGCAATTAATACAAATTAAGGAAATTAAAGGAAAATTGATCTTGAGGAGTGGTCTGCACATCGGTTCGGGGGATACGGAAATGCATATTGGTGGAACTGACAATCCGGTTATCAAACATCCCCATACCCAGGAGCCCTATATTCCCGGCTCGTCGCTTAAAGGCAAAGTCCGGGCACTGCTGGAAATGGAAAGCGGCCTCATGCCCAAGACTAAAGGTGAACCGGTGCAGGCGAGATTGCTCAGAAGTCTTGATGGGAAACAGCGGGAGAAATGTGAAAAGATCCTCAAGATCTTCGGCTCCAGCGGCGCCGATTCGGAAGACATCAGCGGCTATGCCCTCGGGCCGACCCGTGTCTCTTTCGCCGACTGCCCATTGAATCAGGAATGGCGAGAAACGGCACGCAATAACCGCTGGGATCTCTTCGAGGTGAAATCAGAAAACGCCATCAACCGGATCGAGGGCACGGCCCGCAACCCAAGGTTCACGGAGCGGGTGGTGGCGGGGGCGGAGTTCGACATAACCATAACCCTGAAGCTTTTGGGGGAAGACGAAAACGACCTCTTCGACTATCTCCTGGACGGTCTCCGTCTCTTGGAGATGGACGCGCTCGGAGGCAGCGGCAGCCGGGGTTACGGCCGGATCGAACTGCAATTTCATGATCCGGAGGTGGCGGAGAGATACAGGAACCGTGTCCCCTTCGCATAGGGAGGTAAGAAAGTGAAACTACTGGAAGTTACGATAAAACCGCTGACCGGTTTCGGCACGCCGCTCAAAGGGGATACGGTCTTCGGCCACTTCTGCTGGCAGGCAGCCCATGATGGGGAACTACTCAACGGCGGATTGGATCGTTGGATATCATGTTACGATGAAAAACCCTTTGCCATTTTTTCTACTGCCTTCCCCAAACTCAACCGGCAGGGAAAGAGTTGCTATGCCCTGAAACGTCCCGATCTTCCCTTGACTCGTCTGTTTCCGTCGACTGGCGTCAGCAAGCGAGAACTCATGCGCCGTCGCAAGGAAAATGCCGGCAAAAAGTGGTTGCTGGTCCCTGAAACATGCCGTCTGACCCTTGAGGAAACTAATTTCAAGACTGACGGCGAATTGTTGAGTATGGTTTTGGGGGATGCGACTGATGAAACAAAACGGCTGCAGCGGGGCAAAAGCGATCGGAGTTACATAACCGGTGACATCCGACCCCACAATACGATCAACCGCCTGACCATGACCACCGGCGAGGGAATATTCGCCCCCTATGAGGCTAACCTTCTTCACTATTTTCCCGAAACGGAGCTGATCATCTTTGTTTTGTACGATGAAGACGCCGCCGATGCCGACCGCATCCGGTGCGGACTTCAACGTATCGGCCGCTTCGGTTATGGCCGGGACGCCTCCACGGGAGCGGGTCGTTTCGACATCACCGCTTGCACGGAAAGAGACCTGCCGAAGATGGATGCCGGCAATGCCTGTTACGCCCTGGCTCCGGTATTGCCGGGCAACGAACCTTTCAAGGATATCTTCTTTACGCCTTTCACCCGCTTTGGCAGACATGGGGATGCAATGGCAACAGCAAGGAATCCTTTTAAAAATCCTGTTATTATGGCCGATGAAGGGGCTGTCTTTATCAAAGCCGAAAAACAATCCTGGGGAAAACCATATCTGGGCCGACCGGCGGTGGACGTTTCCATAGTTCAACCTCAGACTGTCGTTCAGGGATATGCCCCCTGCCTTCCTTTCCATCTGGAGATATAAAATGAACGAAGAAACGCACTTTATCATTCGCATCCTGGCCCCGGTGCATATCGGGTGTGACGAAGTTTATGAGCCTACGGGTTTTGTGCTTGACGAAACAAGCTGCACCTTGACTGCCTTTCACCCAGTGGATTTTGTCAGACACTTAAGTAAAGGGGATCTTGATCGTCTGACGTCAATTTGCCGCCGGGGCGATCTCGAATCGATTCTGGATTTATATAAATTCATGAAAGGAAAATCGGCACCGGGTCATAAAGTTGAAGCATGCAAGGGACTTATAGAACATTATCAAAAGACCTTGAGCATCGGAACAAGAGATAGAAATCGGATTCAGCAAGAACTGAACAAATTCACCATTTCCAGAACATCCTTTCATCCCGTTACCCAGCAACCTTATATTCCCGGCACGGCCGTCAAGGGGGCGCTGCGCACCGCCTACCTGGACGGGCGTCAGCAGGAAAAACAACTTGCCAGAATAGAAGCTCGCCGCGGTATTGACACACCCATATTACTGGAAAAAGCTTTACTGGACGGTGGATCATTTGAAACGGATCCATTCCGTCTTCTCAAGGTTTCCGATTTTCAGCCTGTTGGCCCGTACCGCACCCGAATAGTCTTTGCCGTCAATGAAAAGAAAAGGCCCTCCAGATTTGCGGCCCGGGGTCCTTATCAGATCCTGGAGGTCATCGAACCCGGAGCGGTCTTTTCGGGAACCGTCCAAATCCTCCCGCCGCCAACCAACGAAATAATTAGGACGCCGCTCACCAAGACGTCGCTTTTCGATAGTGTACGGACTTTTTATGCCCGGGAAAAATATCGAGAGGATCAGGAGCTTGCCGATATATCCATTCCCCGGACGCCCGTTGGTGACAATAAAGGTTTGTTGATGCGTCTCGGACGACATTCAGGGGCGGAGTGTCTGACCATCCAAGGCCAGCGCCGGATTCGTATTATGCAGGGTAGGGGGAATCCTCCGACTTTCTCAGAAGAGGGAGCGACTACCTTTTGGCTTGCCGCAGACTCATCGACAAAATACGATAGGCGGCAACTTCGGCCCTTCGGCTGGGCAACCCTGGAAGAAGCTACTGCTGAATTGCTGGAGGCGATCATGAAAACCGCGAAGGTAGATACGATGGCAAAGCCGGATCGCGAAAGCAAAGATAGTATTCCATCCTTCAATGTTCTACTCCGACAGATAATTATTGACAATTGCATGAAGGCGTGATATGCAACCTTCATGGAGACGGCGAATGTATATTTTGGCATAGACGACTACATGGCGCGATTTAGTAAATATATCAAGCGTTC
>JAGPFL010000002.1 GCA_018056545.1 Syntrophobacterales bacterium | reverse complement strand
GTCCAGTACCACCAGGCGCGCATTGTTGAGATTGGCCTGCAACCAGTCGGTGGATACGATGGGGGTTATCTCCCTGGCACTGGCGGTCATGGGCACGGTTACGACCAAGGCCACCAAGATACCAAGATACGACAGAGACTTTCTTGAGCATAAAGAATTCTTCATTTTCTTTTCCTTCCTCTCCGTATTTTTGCAAATTTTCTCTAATGTATGCATCTTTATTTATATTTGTCACTTATGAAAGTCAAAAAAGAAAAACCGATGCTCTGGTGAATGGTAATCAGGGAGGTGACGGAGCAAATAGCTCCCATAGGTATGGCATATAAATCGATAATAATAAGAAATGCTTATGTGTGACGCGTCGTGTTATGAAATGGGAGGCCCTTATGCCGCATAATGACTTTTTTACGGTGTCGTCATGATGGGATCGGCCGGATGGAGCGCTATCTGCTTTCAGCTCATCAGCCCGGGGAGATAGAGGGCAATTTCAGGAAAGGAGATGAGTAGCGCGGTGAGGATCAACATGGCGAGCATAAGGTATGAAGCCCCTTTGAAGATGACGTGGAGCGGAACATCCCGGGCTATCCCCCCCACCACATAGACGTTTATGCCCACCGGTGGGGTGATGACCCCCATACCGCCCACCATGACGATGATGACGCCAAACCAGATGGGATCATAGCCCAGGGTGATGATGACGGGGTAGAAGACGGGGATGGTCAGCATGATCATCGCCAGGGAATCCATAAGGCAACCCAGAAATAGGTAGGATAAGATGATCAGGGCCATGATCACCACCGGCGGGACGGCCAGTCCGGCCACCCAGGATCCGACCTCCGTAGGGATGGTCGTCACGGCCAGGAAGTGACCGAAGACGGTGGCCCCGGCCACGATGGTCATGATCATGCAGGAAATACGCACGGTTTCCCTTAGGGACCGCACGAAGGACCGCCAGGTGAGATTGCGGCCGATCAGGGCGATGACGTAAGTGCCCAGGGCGCCGATGCCGGCGGCTTCCGTGGGGGTGAAGAAACCGAGGAAGAGACCGCCCATGACAAGCAGGAAAAGGGCGATTGTTTCGATGACCCCGGTCAGGGAAGCAAATCTTTCCCGCCAGGAAGCCCTGGGTGCCAGGGTGCATAGACCGGGCTGCAAACGGTTCCAGACCAGAATGACCACGGTGAAAAGCAGGGCGAGAAGGATGCCGGGAAGAACGCCGGCGACGAACAGCTTCCCCACGGATTGTTCCGTCATGATTCCATAGATTATGAAGATGGTGCTGGGGGGGATGAGAATCCCGAGCGTACCCCCAGCCGCTACGACGCCTGTGGCTAGTGCCGGGTCATAGTTGTATTTCTTCATTTGGGGCAGGGCCACCGTGGCCATGGTTGCCGAAGTGGCGGTGGTGGAGCCGCAGATGGCGGCGAAAAAGGCGCAGGCGCCGATGGTGGCGATGGCCATGCCGCCGGGCAGATGTCCGATGAACTTGTGGGCGGCATTGAACAGACGACCGCTGATTCCCGAATAGTGGGCTACCTGGCCCATGAGAATGAACAGGGGGATCACGGTCAGGTTGTAGGAACTGAGGACGGAGAAGAAATCCCGCGCCAGGAGATTCAGGGACGCTGGCCAGGATACGAGATAGCCGAACCCCAGGAATCCCACGAGTCCCATTACGAAGGCCACAGGAATGCGCATGAACATCAAGGCAATGAGGATGACGAAGCCGGATATTCCTGCCATGACAGGGGTCATGAAATGACCCTCCGGAGGCAACGGACAAGTTCGGCGGCGAGGACCAAGCAGAGAAGCGCACAACCGGCGGCGATGCCGGCGGCAAAGGGATATATGGGCATACCGAGGGTGGGGGAAACCTCGCCGCTTCCTCTCAGGTCCAGGGCGTACAGGGCGCTCTGCCAGGCGATGGCGGCGAAAAGAAGGATGCCCAGCAGGGCGCTGACGGCATCCAGGAGGATCTGCAGCCGTGGGGGGAGCATATTTGCCAAGAGGTCCACGGCAATATGGCCCTTTTCCACCGAGGTGGCCGCCAGGGCGAAGGCGGCCGCCAGTGTTCCGAGGAACCCGATGATCTCATAGGTTCCCGGAATGGGCCGGTCAAACAGCCGCATCGCCACATCGGCGCAGGTAAGCAGCATCATCAGGATCACGGCGCCGCCGGCGAGGAAGCTGCTTGCCTGTCCGCTGGCCCCGTTCAGGAAACGTTCGATTCTCTGCACAGGTCTTACTTGTAGATCTTGGCGTATTTCTTGATCATTTTTTCCGTTTCGCTTACGGATTTCTGTCCCGGCAGCCCTTTTGCCGTTGCCGTCTTGACATACTCATCGATGATGGGACGGACGGCCTTCTTCCAGCGCACTCCCTCCTGTTTGGTTAAAGGAATGATCTTGTTCCCCAGACTCAGGGTATATTTCCGGCCTTCCAGATCCAGATCGTCCCAAGCCTTGCCGTGGACGTCGATCCACTGGCTGCTCACCTCCTCGAAAACCTTTTGGATGTTCTTGGGCAGGGCATTCCACTTCTTGAGATTCATGACGACGAACATGGCGGTGGTATAGCCGATCTCCGGACAGTCCGTAGTGGACTTCACAACCTCCGCTTGCTTCCATCCCTTGAGAACCTCGATGGGTCCGAAGGTTCCGTCCACGACTCCCTTCTGCAGCGACTCATAGGTGGATCCCTGGGGCATAGCCACCGGCAAGGCCCCCAGGGAGGAGACCACCTTGGCGCTCAGACCCGTGGAGCGGATCTTCATTCCCTTGAGTTGTTCCAGGGTGGCTACGGGGCGGGTCGTATGCAACAGTCCCGGTCCGTGGGCATGGAGGTAGAGCACCTTGACGCCGCTGAGTTCCCGGGGATTGAATTTTCGAAAGTAATCGTTGGCCACGGCCGTGGCGACGCGACCATTGGGATAGCCGATGGGGAGATCGAGGACTTCCATGACGGGAAAACGGCCCCGGGTATAGGCGAAACAGGACATGCCCAGATCGGAGATGCCTTTGACGACGCCGTCATAGACCTGATCCGCCGGGGTAAGAGAACCGCCGGCCAGAATCGTTATTTTCACCTGGCCGTTCGTCCTTTTTTCTATTTCCTTGGCCCAGGCCTCACCGGCTTTGGCTTGCCCGTGGCTGGGTGGGAAAAAGATGCTGTAGGTGAGAGTGGTAGCGGCATGCGCCGCCCCGACCGTCCAAAAGAGCACCATTGTCAGCAATACCGTGAGTAAGTTCTTTTTCATGACCGTCTTCCTTTCTTTTTGAGAATAAGGAACATTATTATTGATTATATCCTTTGACGTTTCTGAGTTTTGGTTTTGGAAATTGAGATTTGGAGGCAGCCTGCCTTACCGTCGAGGCGACGGTGGGCAGGCGTCAATACATATAGATGTAGGCGCGGGCGAAATCGGTATAAAAAATCGAAGTCATTTCATCCATATACGAATGATCCACGGATGGGTTGCACTTTGAATATGGGATTTGCCATCCCTTGTCAAGAATTATTTTCCTTTGATTTCAAGCTCTCCGCTTTCAATCTTTCCAGCTCCTCTCGATACAGCTCCGCCTTGGCCCTTATCTGTTCGATCTCCTCCTGGGCCTTCTCCAACTTGTCGTCCTGTCTTTTCCTTTCCTCGCGAAGCTTCTCCTGGATGTCGTCATAACCCACGTACATGGCCAGACCTCCCCCCAGAAGCATCAAGATCGGCAGGGCCCCCTTGATGATAATGGCAAAGTCGTTCCGCCAGTAAACCAAGCCTATGAGTCCCAGCACAACGGCAATGGCGCCTCCCACAAGTAGGGGCATTTATTCCTCCTCCCGGATAAAACGGCGGTTCCTGCGATTAACAGGACAGCAAAGCAACGCCGGAGCCTAAAGAATCATTTCATGCCTCAAAAGGAACCTGAGAACTATCAAAAAAAATGATAAATGGCAAGGCCAAAATCTTACCGGACAAAAAAAAGGCTTGATAAAATAAAGATATTCCTTTACCATGCGCCGCCGATTCACGAAAGGAAGCCGGGTAACTGAAACCCGGGCAGCAAGGATAACAACCATGGTGACACTTGATTTTGATCGCGCCGGCGGGTTGGTGCCGGCGGTCGTGCAGGATGAGGAAACGGGCGAGGTGCTCATGCTTGCCTACATGAATCGGACCGCCTGGGAAAGGACGCTGGAAACGGGTAAGGCGACCTTCTGGAGCCGGTCGCGCCAGTCCCTCTGGGTAAAGGGGGAAACTTCGGGAAACTTCCAGGAGGTCAAGGAGATAAGAATAGATTGCGACCTGGATGCCGTGGTCCTCAAGGTCAGACAACGGGGAGGCGCCGCCTGTCACACCGGCTACCGCTCCTGTTTCTACCGTAAGGTCGGCCCGGAAGGAATCGAGGTGATTGGCGAGCGGATATTCAACCCCGAGGATGTCTATCGATGAAATCATTAAAATTGGGAATACCCAAGGGCAGCCTGGAAGCCAGCACGGTTGACCTGTTTAAAAGGGCGGGCTGGCGCATCACTTATGACAGCAGGAATTATTTCCCCGACATCGACGATGAGGAACTGAACTGCCTCCTCGTACGTGCCCAGGAAATGTCCCGTTACGTGGAAGAGGGCATCCTCGATCTGGGGCTGACCGGGCGTGATTGGATCGTCGAGAATGAATCGGACGTGGTCACGGTGGCGGATCTGGTTTACTCCAAGGCATCGGCACGGCAGTCCCGCTGGGTTCTGGTGGTGCGCCAGGACTCGGATATAAAATCCATAACCGATATGGAGGGAAAACGCATTTCCACGGAACTTGTAAATTTCACGAGAAATTATTTTCGTGAGAAGGGCATACGCGTGCAGGTGGAGTTTTCCTGGGGGGCAACGGAAGCCAAAGTCGTGGAAGGTCTGGTGGACGCCATTGTGGAAGTCACGGAAACCGGCTCGACGATCCGTGCCAATAAACTCAAGATAATTCATGAGTTAATGAAGACGAACACCCAGCTGATCGCCAACCGCAGCGCCTGGGAAGATCCCTGGAAAAGGCAGAAGATCGATCAGATCAAGACCCTGCTCACCGGTTCCCTGCAGGCGATGGGCAAGGTAGGACTGAAGCTCAACGTGGCCAAGGAAAACCTCGGGCGGGTCATCTTACTGCTCCCCTCGCTCAAGGCGCCGACCATCTCGGGACTTTACTCCGAGGAATGGTATGCCGTGGAAACCATCGTCGACAGTTCCATCGTCAGGGATCTGATTCCCCTTCTGAAGGACGCGGGTGCGGAGGGCATCATCGAATATGCCCTGAACAAGGTTATCTGAATCTTTCCATAAGCTTGGTGGGGGTGACTATGCGTAAGGGCAAGGTCAAAAGGAAAACCGGCGAGACGTCCATCGATCTGGAAATCGAGCTCGACGGTTCCGGCCGGGGGGAAATCACCACCTCGGTGCCTTTCATGGATCACATGCTCAATCTTTTCGCCCGTCACGGTCTTTTCGATCTCAAAATCGCCGGGAAGGGAGACCGGGAAGTGGACGATCATCATTTGGTCGAGGATCTGGGCATCTGCCTGGGGATGGCCATAAAGAAAGCCCTAGGGGGCAAGGAGGGGATAGCCCGTTACGGAGCGGCGCTGGCACCCATGGATGAAAGCCTGTGCAGTGTCGTTATCGATCTGTCGGGACGACCCTACCTCATCTATCACGCGGAGCTGGGAGAGGCCCGCATCGGGGAATTCGATGCCTCGCTGCTCCGGGAGTTTTTCAAGGCCCTCTCCGATCACGGTGGAATCACCTTGCACGTCAATGTCCTCTATGGTAAGAACAATCATCATATAGCCGAGGCCGTTTTCAAGTCCTTTGCCTTGGCGTTGCGCCGGGCCGTGCAGCATGACGACCGTATCCGGGGCGTCATGTCCACAAAAGGGATGCTCTGACAAAATCAAAGACTACAAATATGATCGTGAACAAGGGAATAAAGTGGACTTTTCCAATGGGGTGGCTGCTCTTCCTGATAGCTGTCACTACTGGTTGTCAGAGCGCCAGCGGGGTATCCACCTCCCTGTTGAAAGACCGGGAGGTGGTTTTTCGCCGTATTGCCGTCATGCCCTTTCAGCGGGTTTCTCCGGAGGTGGTGGCGACATACGGGGTCCACAGTTCTCTGCCCGCAACGATTCTCAAGACGGACAACGAAGCGACAAGTCCCGAACGTTATCTCCAGGATCTTTTCCTGGCGGGGATGGCCGGACGCCCCCAGTTCGATCTTGTCTCCCCGGACCGGGTGGGGGGTATTTACGACGGGGTGAGCACCGGTTCGCTCAAGGTCACCATGATCGAGGCCCTGAAGGCGTCGGGACGGGAGCTTGACGCCGACGGTATCGTCGTGGGGTATCTGTACCGCTGGCGGGAACGGCGGGGGTACGATTATTCCGTGGAGAAACCGGCTTCGATTTTCTTTGAACTCCAACTCTACCGCGTTCAAGATGGGAACATGGTCTGGAAGGGGATTTTCGACAAGACCCAGAAGTCGCTCATGGAAAATGTCTTGGGTGCCTCTTACTTCGTAAAGGACCGGGGACGCTGGCTGACGGCGAAGGAACTGGCGGGGCAGGGCATGACGGATGTCCTCAAAGGATTTCCCGGGTTGGATAAGGAAACAAAGAAAACGGCGACCGGTGAGTGACCGGGGCCGACGCAGCCGGGGGGTAAGCCTGATGCCTCACCGGCGGCCATGATTCCGGGAAAGATTGAAACAAAGGATGCCCGTGTTCATTCCCCACGGCAGTTATGATCGGAATTTCCCAGCGGAATTCCGAAATTTTTTTTCGATGGAAAGATGAGATGATCGTTATTCCGGCAATCGATCTCAAGGATGGAAGGTGTGTGCGCCTGGCCCAGGGGGACTTTCGGCGCGAAACCGTATACAGTGACCATCCCGCCGAGGTGGCCCGCCGTTGGCAGGAGCAGGGTGCCGAGCGGATCCACGTTGTCGATCTCGACGGCTCCCTGGCCGGATCGCCGCGAAACCGGGAAGCCGTTCGGGATATCGTCCACGCCGTCTCCATTCCCGTGGAACTGGGCGGAGGTATTAGGGATCTGGATACGGTGGCCGATTATCTGCGCCTTGGCCTTCGCTGGGTCATTCTGGGCACCGCCGCCCTCAGAAACCCCGGTCTGGTCCGGGAAGCCTGCCGGGATTTCGCCGATCAGATCATTCTGGGCATCGATGCCCGCGACGGCATGGTTTCCGTCCAGGGATGGACGGAAACGACGGCACAGACGGCGGTGGAACTGACCCGCTCCTTTGCAGACTGCGGGCTTGCGGCGGTGATTTATACGGACATCAAACGGGATGGAATGGCGACCGGCATAAATATCCAGGCCACCAGATCACTTGCCGAGGCGACAAACATCCCCGTCATCGCCTCCGGAGGGGTGAGCGGCCTGGCGGACATCGAAAGGGTGCTGGAAATAGAAGACGCGGGAGTCATCGGTGTGATAGCGGGGCGGGCCCTTTATACGGGTGCCCTGTCTCTGGCGGCGGCGGTTCACAGGGCAAAAATGCCGCGGGAATGACCGCCGCCGGAAATATCGCAGATAGGAGGAATGGATTATGGACGATTGTATCTTCTGTAAGATTGTCAAGGGTGACATACCATGCCAAAAGGTCTATGAGGATGAAGAGGTTCTGGCCTTCGACGACATCCACCCCATGGCACCGGTGCATGTGGTCGTGGTTCCCAAAAGACATTTTCCCACTCTCCTCGATCTCGCCGGTGAGGACATGGCATTGTCCGGCGCCCTGATGAGGGCGGCCCAGGAGGTGGCAAAAAAGAAGGGCGTCGACCGGCGGGGCTTCCGCACCGTGATCAACTGTAACGAAGAGGGCGGGCAGGTTGTCTTCCACCTCCACATGCATCTCCTAGGGGGGAGAAAGCTGGCGGACGGATTGGGATAAAAAACGCACCCCTCGTTGACAACGGACAAAGGGTGAGTAAGTTAAAACACAGGGTTCAAGGCTATGGCAGAGGATGGAAAGACATGGAACTGAAAAAGAAACTGGAAGAGGAATTGATCAAGGCGGCCAAGTCGAAAGACAAGATCCGTTTGTCGGCCCTTAGATTGATCAAGAACGGTGTCCACAACCGGGAGATAGACCTGAAACGGGAACTTGCCGAGGCTGAGTTCCTCCAGGTGCTCGCGGGCATGGTGAAGCAGCGTCGGGATTCTATCGAACAGTTCGAGAAGGGCAACCGGATGGACCTGGTGGAGAAGGAGACGGCGGAGCTCAAGATAATACAGGAGTTCATGCCACAGCCGTTTTCCGAGGAGGAGCTGACGGCGGTCATTGAAAAGGCCGTAGCGGAAACGGGGGCGGCGGGACCGAAGGACATGGGCAAGGTCATGAAGGCCCTCATGCCCGTGATCAGCGGCAGAGCCGACGGTAAGATGGTCAGTGAAAAGGTCAAGGCGAGGCTGACAGGTTAACGCCGTCGATGACAAAAGGTTCGATTCCCGAAGACAAGATCGACGAAATCAAAAGACGGATCAATATCGTGGATCTGGTGGCGGGTTACGTGAATCTGAAACAGGCGGGTCGGAGCTTCATCGGCCTCTGTCCTTTCCATCAGGAGAAAACGCCCTCCTTTACGGTGAATCCGGAAAAGCAGATCTTTTACTGCTTCGGATGTGGCGAGGGGGGAAACGCCATCACCTTCGTCATGAAGCACGACGGCCTTTCCTTTCCCGAAGCGGTAAGGCAACTGGCCAAGAGGACAGGGGTAACCCTCCCTGTCAAACCCTTGACCGCCCAGGATCGGGACCGACTTTCCCTCCGGGAACGAATGCTCCAGCTGCACATAATGGCGACGGGTTTCTACGCAGAGCGCTTGCAGGGTCCGGAGGGCAGCGTCGCTCGGCAATACCTGGAGCAGCGGGGAATCGGCGCCGCGGCGGTGAAGGAATTCCGTCTCGGGTACGCCCTCCCGGGTTGGAGGCACCTCAAGGATTTCCTGGAGCGGAGAAAGATACCCCTCTCCCTGGCCGAGGAGGCGGGACTCTTGAGCAAAAGCGGTCGGGGGGATCTTTATGACCGCTTCCGGGGCCGTCTCATCTTCCCCATTGAGGATCCGGGGGGACAGATAATCGGGTTTGGCGGCCGGACGCTGGGAGAGGAAACCCCCAAGTATCTGAACTCTCCCGAGTCGGCGCTCTTCAGCAAGGGCCGTAACCTCTATGGCCTAAGCAAGGCCCGGGAGGAGATCCGAAAATACGGATATGCAGTCCTGGTGGAGGGTTATTTCGATCTATTGGCGCTCTGGAACGCCGGGATCGGCAATGTAGTGGCCACTATGGGAACAGCCCTCACCCGCGATCATATCGAGCTGCTCCGCAGATACACCCAGGAAGCCGCCGTGGTCTTCGACGGGGACGCGGCGGGTAGGAAGGCGCTGGCCCGCAGCCTGCCCCTTTTCATCGCGGGCAATCTCCATATGCGGGCGGTGATGCTACCCGAGGGTACCGATCCCGATGATTTTGTCCGCCGGGCGGGTAGGGAGGAATTCCTCAGGTTGATGGCAGAGGCGCCGCCGGCGGTGGAGTATTATCTGGATAACCTGGTGGGCAGCGCGGCGATTTTTGAGGATGGTCGGGATGCCCTTCGGGAAGCCATGTCTTTCCTGGTCAAAATGGACAACGATGCGGAGCGTAACCTCTTCATCAAACGGGTTGCGGAGCGGATCGGCGTCGATGAGGAGGTCCTCAAGGCGGAGATTGTTAAGGGCAGAGGGCGGAAAACGGCGGTAAAGAACGGGGACAGGCAGAAGCCGCCGAGCAACCGTTCCGTCCCGGAGCTGGAGATGAAGTTCATTTCCCTGATTCTCGATCATCCCGGGCAGATTGCGGAGATGAACGCCAGTGACGTCCTGCGTTACTTTCAGAACGAAGAATTGAAAAACCTGGGGGCGGCGGCGGCGGCATATTATCAGCGCCGGGGCATGATTGATGTGGATGATTTGCTCTCCGTCCTCGGCGACGGGGTCCCCCGCGAGGACGTCCTGAGCCGGATTATCGAGTCGGTCTCCTGGGACGGCGAGACGGTGGAAAGGATATGCCGCGATATGATCCGGCAGATCAAACGCAAGTGGTTCAAGGAAAAAAGGCGGTCTTTGAATACGATGCTGGTGCGGGCCCAACAGGCGATGGATCTGGAGCTGTGCCAGCGTCTGCTGGCGGATAAGGCGAAGCTGCTGGCGGAGGAGAATGCCGCACTATTGAAAGGATAAGTTGGAGGGCTTTATGGGAAAAGACATCCAGTCCGAGGAATTTAAGAAATTGATGTCCCTGGGGGAGGAAAAGGGTTTTTTGACCTATGACGACGTCAACGACCTTCTGCCGTCGGACATCATTTCTTCCGATCAGATCGACGATATCATCATGCTTTTCGGGGAGAAGAACATCGATATCATCGATACGGACAAAGGTGAGAAGCTGGTCGTAAAGAAAGCGGCGGACGAACTGGCCGGAAGCAAGGACGAAGACCTCCTCGGCCTGATGCCCGTAGTGGGTAAAACCGGCGATCCCGTGAAGATGTACCTCCGGGAGATGGGAATGGTGGCCCTCCTGAGTCGGGAGGGAGAAGTGGAGATTGCCAAAAAGATCGAAGAAGGTATCCGGGACACGATGGACTCCGTCTTCAGCGTCGATGTCTGTGTCAAGGAGGTCGTAGAAATCGGCAGGAAGCTCCGCAGCGGCGAGCTGCGGATCAAGAATGTCGTGGACAACCTCGAGGATGAAGATGGTTTCGTCGAGGAGGACCTTCATCGTGACCGGGTCCTGCGCCTCATCGATAGAATTACCTCCCTGAGCCGGAAAAACGACCGGATCCGGGAAATGATGAAGGACAGGAGTATTTCTGCGGAACAGCGGCTCGTGCACGAAAAGGCCCTGGAAAAGAACGCCAAGGCCATCATCCGGGATTGTCGCAAGGTGCGTTTCAGCAAGCGGCAGATTGACCGTATGGTTTCCATCCTCAAACAGTTTATCGCCGAGGTGGAAAAGGCGGAAGAGGATATCCGACGCTGCAAGGAGAGCACCCGCCTGTCTCTCACCCAACTGGAAAAGGCCTGGAGCCGCCTCCGGGCGGATCGAAAGACCCAACTGCAAACCGCCAAGGAACTGGGGGTATCGCTGGATAAACTCAAGGAAGCCGAGGTGATCATCAAGGAGGCGAACCGCAGAAAAAAGAAGGTAGTCCAGGAGACGGGGTTGTCGGTGACGGAATTGAAAAAGGTGGTGGCCACCATCGAAGAGGGAGAGGCGAAGGCGGAAATGGCCAAGAAAACCCTTGTGGAGGCCAACCTCCGGTTAGTGGTGAGTATCGCCAAGAAATACACCAACCGGGGCCTGCAGTTCCTCGATTTGATCCAGGAGGGCAATATCGGCTTGATGAAGGCTGTGGACAAGTTCGAGTATCAGCGGGGCTATAAATTTTCCACCTATGCCACCTGGTGGATCCGCCAGGCCATTACCCGGGCCATCGCCGATCAGGCCCGCACGATCCGCATCCCGGTGCATATGATCGAAACGATCAACAAGCTGATCCGCACGTCCCGATACCTCGTCCAGGAACTGGGTCGTGAACCCGCTCCCGAGGAGATTGCCGCCAAGATGGAATTCCCCCTGGAAAAGGTGCGCAAGGTCCTGAAAATAGCCAAAGAACCGATTTCTCTGGAAACGCCTATCGGTGAAGAGGAAGATTCACATCTGGGCGATTTTATTGAAGACAAGAAGATCATGTCTCCTTCCGAGGCGACCATCAGCATGGATCTCGCCGAACAAACGCGGAAGATCCTGGCGACGCTGACACCCCGGGAAGAGAAGGTGTTGCGGATGCGCTTCGGGATCAGCGAGCGGGTGGATGTTTCCACGGAGGAACTCAAAGAAACGCCGATGAACCTGTCGCTCGAGATGACCCGGCACGGGGAGAACAACGGCGTTCGCAAACTCCGGAACCCGTCCCGCCGGAAGCTTGTCCGGCCGACGTAGGGGGAGGGGCTTGATGTCGGTTGCCCACGGCCGGGATAGGCAAATTGTCCGCTCCGTAGGGGCAGGAAGTATGGAGGCCCAAAGAAGCTATTGACATCTTGCCGGTTTGAGTATATCTGGATCGTTCATTGCGGAAGGAGATATGTGGGGGCCCATAGCTCAATTGGCAGAGCCACCGGCTCATAACCGGTAGGTCCCTGGTTCGAACCCAGGTGGGCCCACCATTATATATGGATAGAAGATATCGCCTATTGACGGGAAATGATCAAACAGAGATGACAGGAAAGAAGGACTTCCTGCCAGGAAAGTGCACCTTGTTCCAGGTGCACTTTTTTTTGTCTTGTGTGGGATAAGAAAGGGGAAGATAATTGAACATCAATCTGGTTCATCTCATCGAACTCCAGAAGACGGATACGGAAATGCAAAAGATTCTCCTCAGCAAAAGGGAGTTGCCGGTGCAGTTGGCAAAGCTCGACGAGTCCTTTGGCGTCTGCAAGGCCGGCATGGAGGAGGAGAAGAGCCGGTTGGAGGCGAAGTACAAACAGCACCGGGAGCTGGAAGACGCCTTGAAAAAGGGGGTCGAGCAACTCCGCAAGACCCGAGACCGGGTTCATGAGGTGAAATCCAATAAGGAATATCAGGCGGTCTTGAAGGAGATCGAAACGCTGGAACAAAAAAACGGCGTCGTGGAGGACAAGATCATCTCCATCCTTGAGGAGATCGACGGTATGAAGGCCGCCCTGGCGGAAAAGGATCGTGAGTTTGCCGCGATGGAAAAAAGGTATGCGGGCGAACGGGCGGAAATAGAAAAAAAGCTCGGCTCCATAGAATCCCAGTTCCGTGACCGACAACGACGGTGTGAGGAGCTTCGGGGGCAGATCCCGAAGGAAATCCTGAAAAAATATGATATAATAAGAAACGTTAACCAGGGTCTGGCGGTGGTTTCCGCCTGGCGGGAAACCTGCGACGGCTGCCACATGAACATTCCCCCCCAGCTCTATAACGAATTGCTGGAGGAGACGGAGGAACTGATTATGTGCCCCAATTGCCGCCGGATAATTTACTGGTACGACCAAAGCGGCTAAAGACAAAAGACGATGTCTGAGAAGGTCAGATGATCGCCCGTCCGGCACATCCGGGCGGGAGGAAAGTCCGAGCTCCGCAGGGCAGGATGGTCGCTAACGGCGACTGGGGGCGACCCTAAGGAAAGTGCCACAGAAAATATACCGCCCGCTTCACGGAGCATGACTCCGGGCGGGTAAGGGTGAAAAGGCGAGGTAAGAGCTCACCGCTCCTCTGGTGACAGGGGAGGCACGGTAAACCCCATCCGGAGCAAGACCGAATAGGAGAACGATCGAGGACGGCCCGTCCGATGTTCTCGGGTAGGTTGCTTGAGGCGGCGGGCAACCGCCGTCCCAGAGGAATGATCATCGCCGGTCCCGGGGCGACCCTGGGCCGGAACAGAACTCGGCTTACGACCTCCTCGGACATCCCTGAAATAAAGAAGGGGGCGGTGGATCAACACCGCCCCCTTCTTTATTTATATTGCTTCCGCTTGCGGCAACGCTGCCGTGGCTAAAAACTATTTTTGCTGCCGCAACTCACGCACCTCCGAAGAGGAGTTTGCAGGAGGGAATACAAGCCCCAAAGGCTTCCCTGCCGGTGATTGTATCCCTATTTCCCCAGTGCCTTTTCCGTCTCCTTGATGTCGATGGTGGTCTTGATCACCGTATCGGAGTTCAGGGAGATACTGCTGATCCCGCATTCCACGAGGAACCGGGCGAATTCGGGGTAATCGCTGGGGGCCTGGCCACAGATACCGATTTTCTTTCCCATCTTGTTGGCCTTGGTGATGGCGATTCGGATGAGATCCATGACGGCCTGGTTGCGCTCGTCGAAGATATGAGAGATGAGGAAAGAGTCGCGGTCCAGGCCCAAGGTGAGTTGGGTCAGGTCGTTGGAGCCGATGGAGAAGCCGTCGAATATCTTTCCGAATTCCTCGATGAGGATGACATTGCTGGGGATTTCGACCATCATATAGATTTCCAGATTGTTTTCCCCGCGCACCAGTCCCTTTTCCGCCATGAGATCGACGACCTTCTTTCCCTCTTCCACGGTGCGGCAGAAGGGGATCATCAGTTTGGCGTTGACCAGGCCCATCTCGTTGCGCACCTTTTTCATGGCCTCGCACTCCAGGGCGAAGGCATCTCGGTACCGTTCGTCATAGTAACGGGAGGCGCCCCGGAAGCCGATCATGGGGTTTTCTTCATCCATCTCGAAATACTGACCGCCGATGAGGTTCTTGTATTCGTTGCTCTTGAAATCGCTCATGCGGACGATGACGTCATGGGGGTAGAAGGCGGCGGCAATCTTGGCCACCCCCTGGGCCAGTTTGTCCACGAAGAAATCGGCCCGGTTGTCGTAGCCATGGGTGAGGGCTTCGATCTTTTCCCGGATGGCCGGATCCGTCACCTTGTCGAACTGGATCAGGGCCATAGGATGGATGCTGATGAACTGGTTGATAATGAATTCCAGCCTGGCCAAACCGACGCCGTCATTGGGAATGGCCGCGAGATTGAAGGCGTTTTCAGGATTCCCCACGTTCATCATGATCTGCGTCTTGGGCCGTTCCAGGTTCTTGGCGTCCACCCGTTGGACGTCGAATTTCAAAATGCCTTCATAGACGTTCCCGATTTCTCCTTCGGCGCAGGACACCGTTGCCTCTTTCACTCCCTGGAGAGCGGTAGTGCCGTTTTCCGTGCCTACGATGCAGGGAACGCCGAGCTCACGGCTGACAATGGCGGCATGGCAGGTCCGGCCGCCCTTGTTGGTGACGATGGCGGCGGCAATTTTCATAACCGGTTCCCAGTCCGGGTCCGTCATGTCCGTGACCAGAACCTCCCCCTTCTTGAAGGTCGAGATCTCATCCACCGACTCGATGATATGGGCCGGACCGGCGCCGATCTTGGAACCTACCGCCGTACCTGTGACGAGCGGCTTCTTTTGTTCCATCAGCACGTAGCTTTCCAGGACGCTGGCGTCTTTCTGGGACTGGACCGTTTCCGGTCGGGCCTGAAGGATGAAGAGTTCCCCCGTGCGCCCGTCTTTGCCCCATTCGATGTCCATGGGTTTGAAATAACCGGCCTGTTGGGAATAGTGGTCTTCGATGATAGTGGTCCACCGGGCCAACTGCAGGATCTCGTCATCGGTAAGACAGAACCTGCGCCGTTGCTCAACGGGGACGGATACCGTTTCCGTGGCTTCTCCGCCCTGATGCTCGGCGTAAACCATCTTTTTTTCCTTGGTGCCCAGCTTCTTCTGAACGATGGGTCGGTATCCCTGTTTGAGGGTCGGCTTGAAGACATAGAATTCATCGGGATTCACCGTGCCTTGAACCACCGTCTCACCCAGACCGTAGGCCCCGGTGATGAGGACCGCTTCCTTGAAGCCCGATTCCGTGTCGATGGAGAAGATGACACCCGAGGCGGCGAGATCGGAACGGACCATCTTCTGGACGCCGATGGACAGAGCGATGGACAGATGGTCGAAGCCTTTGTCCACGCGATAGGAAATGGCCCGGTCGGTGAAAAGCGAGGCGAAGCAACGTTTGCAGGCCTCGATCAAAGCCTTCTCGCCGGTGATGTTGAGGTATGTCTCCTGCTGGCCGGCAAAACTGGCGTCGGGAAGATCCTCCGCCGTGGCGGAACTCCTCACCGCGACATCGGTGTTTTCTCCATATTCTTCACAGAGTTTCCTGTAAGCGGCGATTATAGCCTCGGTGAGGTCGGCGGGGAAGGGGGCGTTGTAGATCAATTCCCGAATTTTCTGCCCCCGGATTTTGAGGTTTTCGATATTGTGGGTATCCAGATCGGACAACACCGCCTTGATCTGTTCGACGATACCGGCCGATTTCAGCAGGTAACGATAGGCGTGGGCGGTTACCGCATATCCGTCGGGGATGTTCACCCCCTTGGGAATCAACTCCCGGCGCATTTCTCCCAGCGAGGCGTTCTTCCCCCCCACCTGGGGAATGTCTCGCAATTGCAGTTCGTCGAACCAGATGACCAACCTATTATCGTTCATGGGGTTCCTCCTGATAGGTAGATGTTCAATGAAGCATTAAGAAAGACACGGGTGCCTTTATCAATAATGAAAAATGAAGTCAATTGGAAAGATTTTCGTCCCGGTGGAAGGGAAAAAAAAGGCCGGATCAAATCCGGCCTTTTTCGGTCAGTGTTGATTATTTGTCCTCTTCTTCGTCATCGTAGAAAGGACCCTCACCCTGGGCATCGGGCGGCACCTCGGCCTCGATGGACCTTGTGATGCCTCGGGACAGCAGCCCGGCGATCGCAAAGAGCAGCACGATGGAGATCACCAGGATCAGGATGATGGTGGTGGACCAGGCTTTCGCTTCCTTCTGAATGTTCTGGGTTGCCTTGGTGGCTATTTCATTGAATTTTTCCACATCCACACCCATGCCGATCCAACCGAACCCAGCCGGCGACGGATAGTCATGGGAGAAGAACTTGATGGGGGCGTAAGCCACGAATTTCGTGTGGCCCCCGAACTTATACGTCTTGATGCCCGATTTTCCGGTAGCCGCGTCCTTGGCAATGAGGGGCAGGTTGGGATCGATGAAGCCCATGAGGTTCAGGTTCAGTACCTCTTCCCCCTTTTTCGTAAGCGCCGCCGAGGTCTGCTCGGTAAGGGGCGGCACCGGATTGCCGTCGGGATAAAGCCCGCCGATATGATAATCGTTGGGATGGGAAATCATAATCCCCCGATTATCCACCATATAGGCGTAATTCCCCGTAGAGGCGTCCGCTTCGAACACCGGGTTGGACTGGGTGGGAATCACATGGTCCGTGTAGGCGGCGAGATGACGGTAGTCAAGCGCCAGCTGCACGACACCTTGCAGGCCTTCCCGACCGTACAACGGGGTGGCAAAGCGGATAACGCCGTTGAAACGCTTTCCCTTTTCAAATTCGGACCGGTTCACATACCAGCCCGTAACATGGGAAACATGGACATCGCCCTTGTTCAAGGCCTTTGCCGAGGCGAAATAGGTTTCCGACTTGTACATGGTGTTCGCCGGCACGCTTACGTTGATGAGCCTCGATTTGGCGGCTATTTCTCCGTTGGTGATCTTGATGACCTCCTGGCCGTTTTTGTCGATGAGCGTCATCTCGGTATAAATGGGGACGGAAACCTGTTTCAGCTTGTCGCCATCCTTGACCCAGATGTTGCGGCGATTGTCGTTGACGAACTGTTTGTATGCAGATTCCGTGGCCGGGATGATCGTGGCGATGAGGACATCCTTCTTACGTTCCGTAAGGAAGTTTGTCACTTCATCCGCAATGTTCATGGCACGAATCTTGATTTCTTCCTGAGATTTCTGGTCTAGAACGGTCACAGCCCGTTCTTTAACTGTAACCCCTAATTTGAAAATCCCATTGGCGATAAGGATCGCCATCAGTGATAAGGGGATTACGATAAGCAGGAAGAATACCCTTGCGACAGTGAAAAACTGCTTATCTTGTTTCTTCTCTGACATTCTTTTTCCCCCTAACTGTAGTTCATTTTGAAGTTAATATCATCGGTCGGATTAACCCAAAAAGTACTTTACGTAGGGGTTGGCATAGAGAAGAACGAGCGCCACAACCAGGGCATAAATACAAACGGATTCCGCCATGGCCATACCGACCAGCATCACGGTCATGATCTTACCCTGAACCCCGGGGTTTCTTCCGACGGCCTGACAGGCCCCATTGGCGGCATTGCCGATACCGGCGCCGGCGCCGATGGCGCCAAGGCCGATGGCGAATCCGGCGGCGACCATGGCGCCTACCGCATAAATCACCTTAACGTACGAATCGCCGGCAGCGGGGAGAGCTTCCGCAGCAAAAACGACCGGGGAGGACATAAGTACCGCCGCTGTTGCCGTCATGAGAGTTAACAACTTCTTTCCAAATTTCCCTAACATCTTTTCTTCTCCTTTCGTATCTTGGCTTATAATTTTTCCTCCCATAACACAGAATATGTATCACGGGAAGTAAAAATGTTTTGAACTGCGCCGGGAACTGCAACAGATATGCCATTGACGTCAAGTCCCGTCGCCATGCCGCTTAATGAGTTACAAATATTTGACAAATTTTTTGTGCGCCGTCAAGGGCAACCGATTTTTCCGCCCCGGGGCATTGAACATTTCATTCAATCGGTCCCGGAAATTGAATGAAACGTCTAATCCGGGATAGCCCATGCCTCCGGAGATTGACCATCCCGTCATAATTTTTCATTGAAATTTTGGACGGAGGCAAGTAGTATCAACAAAACATCGCCTGATCCATCTATAGCATAATATCGTCAAGAGGTTTAATAATGCAAGAAATCTTAACGGCCGTGACATATTTGGTGGTCTGGCTGATATGTCAGCGGGTCATCGGCATCGAAAGCGGTCTGGTCAATCTTATCATCTCCCTCAGCGCCGCGGTGGGGGTTTATGTCCTCATGGCGGTCAAGGAGCACAAGGACAAGAAAAAGAAGGAAGCGGAACATGAATAAAGCCGCCGAGGAGCAACTCCTGCGCGAGCGGAAGGTCATCGTCGGCATCATAGAAGGATCCCCCATCCCCACCTTTGTCATCGACAAGGAGCACAAAGTTATCTTCTGGAACCGGGCCTGCGAGGAACTCACCGGTTTCGCCGCCGGCGAAATGATCGGTACGGACAAGCACTACATGCCCTTCTATGGCACGAGAAGGCCGTTGATTGCCGATCTGATCATCGACCAGGACATCGGCGGTCTGGAAAAGTTCTACGGCACCAAGCGTATCAGAAAATCCAGAAAGGTGGCAGGCGCTTATGAGGCCCGGGATTTTTACATCGACCTGGGTGGACAGAACCGGCACCTCTATTTTCTGGCGGCACCCATCTACGACGAGAACGGCGAGATTATCGCCGCCATCGAAACCCTTCAGGACATCACCCGGGAAAGGGAGATGGAGCTCAGTCTGAAGGAATACGCCGCCAACATGCGTGATGAGCTCGAGAAGAACATCAAGCTGCGGAAAACCATCGAAGGTATCATCGAGGGATCTCCCATTCCCATGTTCGTCATCGGTCGGGATCACAAGATCATGTTCTGGAACCGGGCCTTCACCGAGTTGAGCGGTTACGAAGGCAAGTATTTCATCGGCACGGACCGTCAGTACGTCCCCTTTTATGCGGAAAAACGTCCGGTAATCGCCGATCTCATCGTCGATAAAGACATAGAGAGTCTGGAGAAGTATTACGGAAAGAAGAACGTGCAGAAATCGCCGATCATCGAGGGCGCCTATGAGGCCTGGGATTTCTATCCCAATATCGGCGGGAAGGGGCGTTATCTGTATTTTCTGGCGGCCCCCATCCACGACGACCAGGGAGAGGTTATCGCCGCCGTGGAGACCCTGCAGGACATCACCCGGGAACAGGAAATGTCCCACCATCTGAAGGAATACGCCGAGAATCTGGAGAACGAGCTGAAGGAAAACATCCGGCTCCGCCAGGAATTGGAAGGGCTCTACAATTACATTCAGACGATCCTGGAAAGTTCTCCGGACACCCTCTTCGAGCTCAACAGCGACGGGATCATCACCTACGTCAGTCGGGACCGAAGCAGTGACGGGATGAAACCCTCGCAGATCAAGGGCAAGCATTTTACCGAGTACGTGCCCGACCGTAAAGAATTCCTGCTGGAAAAATGGGAAGAGATAAAGAAGGGGAATTTCAAGCCCTTCGAGATGGAGGTGATTGCCGCCGACGGCAGCCGCCAGTTCAATCTCATCACCCCCTGTCCCCTCAAGGGAGAGAAGGACCGCTATGTCATGGTCCGTCGGGAGATCACCGAGTTCAAGGAACTGGAGAAGAAGTACTATGAAAGCCAGAAGCTGGCGGCCATCGGACAACTGTCCGCCGGTATCGCCCATGAGGTGCGCAATCCCCTTTCCTCCATCAAAATGAGCCTGCAGATCCTGGAAAAACGGCTGCAACCCACGGGCAACGATCTGAAACGTTTCAAGATCGCCCAGCGGGAGGTGGAACATCTGGAAGAACTGGTGAACGACGTGCTGATCTATGCCAAGCCGGGAGAACCGAAACGGGTTCCAACAGATCTTCGCCGCACCATAGAAAACGCCCTGGAAATGATGGAAAAGGCGGTGACCGACAAGAAAATCGCCGTCGTCGTCGAGGTGGAAGAGGAACTGCCCCATCCGGTTATTGACGGCGTTATGCTGGAGCAGGCCTTTCAGAACATCTTCCGGAACGCCATCGATGCCATGGGCGAAGGAGGCCGGCTGCATGTCTCGGCCCGGGATCTGGGCGCCGATCCTCATGCCGTGGTCGTGGAGATCGTCGACAACGGGTGCGGGATGGACGCGGAAACCATATCCCACATGTTCAATCCCTTTTTTACGCAAAAGCGCTACGGAACGGGATTGGGTATGACCCAGGTCAAGAAGATCATCGACCTGCACCGGGGCAACATCGAGATCGAAAGCAAAAAGGGAGAGGGAACGAAAATACTCATCACCCTCCCCCTCCAGGAATAGGACGAAACGATCAGGAGCGCTCCATGGCAAAAATTCTGGTGATTGACGACGACAGTTCCATTGCGGAGAGCCTCGATCTCTATCTGACCGAGGAAGGATATACGGTGTATACCGCCGCTACGGGAACGGATGGTCTCAATGCCTTTGTGAAGCATGCCCCGGATGTGGTCATCCTCGATATCCGCCTTCCCGACATCGACGGCTTCACCGTCCTGGAGGATCTCCGGGACGAGGACGAAAACGTGAAGGTGATCATGATCACCGCTTATCATGACATGGATTCCACCATCAAGGCCATGAAGGGGGGCGCCTTCGATTACATCCACAAGCCGATCAATGTGGAAGAGCTGGACATGGCCATCCGGAAAGCCTTGAAAACCCTAGAGATGGAGAAAAAGATCAGCGGTCTCCTCAACGAGCCTTCCCGGAGTTTCAAGGTCGGCGATATCATCGGCAACACCAAGGAAATGAAGGAGATCTTCAAGACCATCGGCGTCGTCTCCCAAAGCCGGACCACCGTTCTCATCCAGGGGGAGAGCGGTACGGGGAAGGAACTCATCGCCAAGGTCATCCACAACAATACCTCGCCCGAGGAACCCTATATCGCCGTCAACTGTTCGGCGATTGTGGAAACCCTCCTGGAATCGGAGCTCTTCGGTCATGAAAAGGGATCCTTCACCGGCGCCATCACCCGCAAACTGGGAAAGTTCGAGCTGGCCCGCTACGGCACGGTGTTCCTGGACGAGATCAGTGAAATGTCTTTGAATCTCCAGGCGAAATTGCTCCGGGTCCTCCAGGAGATGGACTTCGAACGGGTGGGCGGCAAGGATTCCATCAAGGTCAACGCCCGGATCATCGCCGCCACCAACAAGGACCTCAAAGGCATGGTCAAGGAGGGTAAATTCCGGGATGATCTGTATTATCGCCTGAACATCGTTTCCATCCGCATCCCCCCTCTCCGGGAGCGGCGGGAAGATCTGCCGGTGCTGGTGGACTATCTGTTGACCAAGATCAACCGGGAGCTACATAAAAAGGTCATCGGGGTATCCGATGAAATGATGGAGGTCTTCATGAACTACCGCTGGCCCGGCAATGTGCGGGAGTTGGAAAACCTCCTTACCCGGGCGGTGGTGGTCGCCAAAAGCCAGGTGCTCACCCGGAGCGATTTCCCCGATCTTTCCGAAGAGGCCTTGACGGCGGTGAACAAGGGCCAGGAAGAAACGGCGGATGCCGGCCGTCCCCTGACTCTGGAGGCGGTGGAGGAACAGTATATCCGCAGGATCATCAAGGAAAACAGCCATAAGACCAAAGGGGAGATATGCGACATCCTCGGCATTTCCCGTCCCACCTTCGAGCGGAAGTTGGAGAAGTACGGCATTACCATCGAGCGGGATTGAATTTTTCTTCATGAAGATCAATTCCGCGCGGTATCTGAAAACCGCCCTCCTCGCCACTCATTATCCGCCGCCGCAATGGCCGGAAATCGCCTTTGCCGGCCGTTCCAATGTGGGGAAATCGAGCCTGATCAACACCTTGGTCAACCGCGGTAATCTGGCCAAGACCAGCCGTACCCCGGGGAGGACCCAGGCGATGAATTTCTTTGTCGTCAACGAGCAGTTCTGCTTCGTCGATCTGCCGGGATACGGTTTCGCCCGGGTCCCGGAGCGGATGAGACAAAGTTGGGGTCCCATGGTGGAATCCTACCTGGCGGGGAGAAAGAATCTGGTCCTCGTACTGCTGATTGCGGACATCCGTCGGGATCTCCGGGATGAAGACCTGGATTTTCTTCAGTGGCTTACGGAGAGGGGTATCACGTGGCAGCTTGTCCTGACGAAGGCGGACAAACTTTCTAAGCACCAGGCGGCGGAGCGCCGCCGCCTGGTGGGTATGCAGGCCGGCCTGGCGGGCCGGCAACTGCCTCTGCTGTTTTCCGCCCGTACCCGACAGGGGCGGGAGCCGCTCTGGGAGATTATTGCCGGGCTGGCCGGCGGCCGCGAGCAGGAGGAGCGGTCGGGGAACTGAACCGATAAACGTTTCGGGAGGTTCGCATAACCGGGGAAAATGAAAAGGGTTACTTTTACCCTTGACAGGCTCGGCAAATCGTGATAGCGGCTCCGTCGGTTATAAACCGTCAACAGCATAGGGAAAAAGGTCGTCGTTGAAGACTGCTTTTGCATATAAACCCGCATATACCCATCTTTTGAGGTGTCTCACGTGATCAATGACAATGAAAAAATCGGTGCAGTTATGGTGGTCGGTTCCGGCATCGCCGGAATTCAGGCTTCCCTGGATCTGGCCAACTCCGGCCTGAAGGTCTATCTGGTGGAAAAGGACATCAGTATCGGCGGCGTCATGGCCCAGCTCGACAAGACCTTTCCCACCAACGATTGTTCCGCCTGCATCCTTTCCCCGAAACTGGTGGAGGTAGGCCGGCATCCCAATGTGGAGATCCTCACCCGGCGCACGGTCAACGCCGTGGAAGGGGAGGCGGGAAAATTCAAGGTAAAGATGACCAGGGCCCCCCGGTTCATCGACCTGAACAAGTGCACGGGCTGCGGCGACTGCGCCAAGGTCTGCCCCATCAACGTCCCTTCCGATTTCAACGAGAATCTTTCCGAGCGCCAGGCGACTTATCGCAAGTTTCCCCAGGCGATTCCCAGCGGTTATGCCATCGACAAGGTCGGCACCTCCCCCTGCAAGGCGGCCTGTCCCACCCACATCAGCGTCCAGGGCTACGTGGCCCTGATCGCCGCCGGGAAATACAAAGAGGCCTTGAAGCTCATCAAAAAGGACAATCCCTTCCCCATCGTCTGCGGCCGGGTGTGCAACCACCCCTGCGAGACGGCGTGTATGCGGGGCAAGGTGGAAGAGCCCATCGACATCATGCACTTGAAGCGTTTCGTCGCCGATCTGGATCTGAAAGACGAAACCCGCTACCTTCCCGAGAAGAAGGAGAGCAAGGGCAAGAAGGTGGCCGTGGTGGGCGCCGGTCCCGCGGGCCTCACCTGCGCCTATTATCTGGCCGCCGAGGGCTACGACGTAGAGGTCTTCGAATCCCTCCCCGTGGCGGGCGGCTGGCTCGCCGTGGGCATCCCCGAATACCGCCTTCCCAAAGATGTCCTGAAGGCGGAGATCAAGGTCATCGAGGATCTGGGGGTAAAGATCCATCTCAACACCGCCGTGGGCAAGGACATCCCCTTCGCGAAGCTCCAGAGCGACTTCGACGCGGTGTTCATCGGCTGCGGTACCGTCAATAGCAGCAAACTCAACATCCCCGGCGAGGATATGCAGGGGGTCATCCACGGCGTGGATTATTTGAAGCGGGTCAACCTGGGCGAAAAGGTCTTCCTGGGAGACAAGGTCGCCGTGGTCGGCGGCGGGAACGTCGCCATGGACGCCGTCCGGACGGCCATCCGCACCGGCTCCAAGGACGTCTTCATCCTCTACCGCCGGTCCCGGGCGGAGATGCCCGCCTCCCCCGAAGAGATCGAAGAGGCCCTGGAAGAGGGTATCAAGATGGAATTCCTTGTGGCCCCCAAACGGGTGGTCGGGGAAAACGGTAAGGTCACGGGGGTGGAATGTACCCGTATGGAACTGGGAGAGCCCGATGCCAGCGGCCGACGCCGTCCCGTGGAGATCAAGGGTTCGGAGTTCATCGTCCCCTGTGACGCCCTGATCCCCGCCATCGGCCAAGAGGCGGATCTCGATTTCGTCCCCAAAGAGAGCGGCATCGCCATCAACAAGTGGAAGAATTTCGACGTCGATCCGGTGACCTTCGCCACGACCACCCCGGGTGTCTTTGCCGGCGGCGACGTGGTCACCGGTCCCGCGACGGTGGTGAAGGCCGTCTATGCCGGTAAGGAGGCGGCGGTCTCCATCGACCGGTATCTCCGGGGCGAGGACGTGGCGGCGGGCCGGGCGAAGGACTGGACCAAGAATTTGGCCGACAAGGCCGACGTCTCCAAGGTCGCGAAGGTCCCGCGAAGGAAATACCCCCACATGAAACCGGAAGACCGGAGAACGAACTTCCGGGAGGTGGGCATCGGCTTCACCGAGGAAGAGGCCGTGGCGGAGGCCAAGCGCTGTCTTGCCTGCGGGATCTGTTCGGAATGTTATCAGTGCGTCGAGGCCTGTATCGCCGGGGCGATCAACCATGACGACACCTTCGAAGAGGAGACCATCGAAGTCGGCGCCGTCATCGCCGCACCGGGTTTCGAGGTTTTCGACGCCCGGCTCCGGGGCGAATACGGCTTCGGGATTTACCAGAACGTGGTCACCAGCATCCAGTTCGAGCGGATCCTTTCCGCCTCGGGGCCCTATTTCGGCCATGTCCAGCGCATCTCCGACGGCCGGGAGCCGAAGAAAATCGCCTTCATCCAGTGTGTCGGTTCCCGCGACACCTCCTGCGGCAACAGTTGGTGCTCCTCCGTCTGCTGCATGTATGCCACCAAGGAGGCCATCATCGGCAAGGAACACGCCAAGGAGCTCGAACCCACGATCTTCTTCATGGATATCCGGGCCCACGGCAAGGATTTCGACCGCTTCGTCAACCGGGCGAAGGACGAATACGGGATCCGCTATATCCGCTCCATGCCCTCGACGATCAAGGAACTTCAGCAGTCCAAGAACCTGCTGCTGAAATACGTCCAGGAGGACGGCAGCCTCATCGAGGAGGAATTCGACATGGTGGTCCTCTCCGTGGGTCTCTGCCCGCCCCCGGAGGCGGCGGCGCTGGCGAAGGCCCTGGGGATCGAGCTCGAGGAGCACGGCTTCTGCAAGACCGCCTTGGAGAATCCCGTGGAGACGTCCCGGAGCGGCGTCTTCGTCTGCGGCGCCTTCGGCGGTCCCAAGGACATCCCCGAGACGGTCATGGAAGCCAGCGGCGCCGCGGCCTGCGCGGCGGGGATCCTGGCATCCCGGCGGGGGACGATGATCACGGAGGAAGAACTGCCTCTGGAATCCGATCTCCGGGGCCTCGGTCCCCGGACGGGCGTCTTCGTATGCCATTGCGGCATCAACATCGGCGGCGTCGTCAATGTCCCCGAGGTGGTGGAATACTGCAAGACCCTGCCCAACGTCGTCTTCGCCACGGACAATCTCTTTACCTGCTCCCAGGATACGGCGGTGAAGATGGGCGAGGTGATCAAGGAACAGAACCTGACCCGGGTGGTCGTGGCCTCCTGTTCCCCCCGGACCCACGAAGGGCTCTTCCAGGAGAACTGTGAGAAGGCGGGGCTCAACCGCTATCTCTTCGAGATGGCCAACATCCGCGATCAGAACTCCTGGGTGCACATGCACGAGCCCCAGGAGGCCACGGAAAAGGCCAAGGATCTGGTGCGGATGGCCGTCGCCAAGGCACAGTTCCTCAAGCCCCTGAAACCGGGGCAGTTGACGGTTAATCACGCCACTCTCATCATCGGCGGCGGTCTCGCCGGCATCACCGCGGCCCTCTCCCTGGCCGATCAGGGCTACGAGTCCTATATCGTAGAGAAGGAACCGGTCCTGGGCGGCAATTACCGGAAGCTCTACTACACCCTGGAGGGGCTGGACACCCGCCGGCACCTGAAGTCCCTCCTGGACAGGGTTCAGGCCAGCAAGCTCATCCATGCCTACACCGGGGCGATCATCAAGAAGATCGAAGGTTTCATCGGCAACTACAAGACCACCATCACGACGAGGGACGGGGAAGAACAGTTCGAGCACGGGGTGGTCATCGTGGCCACCGGGGGTTATGAGCTGGAAACCAAGGAGTATCTCTACGGTCAGTCCCCCCAGGTCGTCACCCAGCGGGAGCTGGAAAAGCTCATCGCCGAGAAGGAAGACAAGGCCCTCAAGGCCCGCAGCGTGACCATGATCCAGTGTGTGGGTTCCCGGATTCCGGAGCGGCCTTACTGCAGCCGTTACTGCTGTTCCGAGGCCATGAAGAACGCCCTGAAGCTCAAGGAGCTGGATCCGACCCGGGAGGTCACCATCCTCTACCGCGACATCCGCACCTTCGGCCTGAAGGAGGACTACTACAAAAAGGCCCGGGAGCTGAACGTCCGGTTCATCCGCTATGACGAAGACCGGAAACCGGAGGTGATCCAGCAGGGCGACCAACTTTCCCTCCGGGTCTTCGATCCCATCATGAACGCCCCGGTGGAGTTCAAGACGGAGTTGCTCGCCTTGAGCGTAGGCACCGTGCCCAATCCGGAAAACGAGGAAATCGGCAAGATGCTCAAGGTGCCCACGAACCAGGACGGCTTCTTCCTGGAGGCCCATGTGAAGCTCCGTCCTGTGGATTTCGCCACCGACGGCGTCTTCATGTGCGGCATGGCCCATGCCCCGAAGCTCAGCGAGGACGCCATTGTCCAGGCCAACGCCGCGGTATCCCGGGCCTGCACCATCCTTACCAAAGATTTCATCGAGGCGGAGGGGAAGACGGCCTATGTGAACAAGGAGCGTTGCGCCGCCTGCGGCCTCTGTGAACAGAACTGTCCCTTCGGCGCCATTTCGGTGAACGTCGTGGAGGCCTGTGCGGAGGTGAACACCGTCCTGTGCAAGGGCTGCGGGGTGTGCACGGCCTCGTGCCGGATGAACGCCGTGGATCTCAACGGTTTCACCAACGAAGAAGAGCTGGAGCAGATATACAATATCTTCTGAGTAAATTTTCCGAATTTACTCTTTGATAAAGTGCCGCCGCGGTGGCGTGGGTTGCTAACTAAGGTCAACGGCCGATAAAGCCGCATAGCCACGGGAAGGAGAATATATGGGTGAAAGTGTAGCAAACAAGGAATGGGTGCCCAAGATCGTCGCCATCGTCTGCAACTGGTGTACTTACGCCGGCGCCGATCTGGCCGGCATCAGCAGGATTCAGTATCCGCCGAACGTGCGCATCGTGCGCGTTCCCTGCACGGGAAGGATCAACCCCTTTTACGTCGTGAAGGCGCTGCAGACGGGAGCCGACGGCGTGCTGGTTTCCGGTTGACACCCCGGTGAATGCCACTACATTTCAGGAAATATGGTGGCGCGCCGCAAGTTTGCGACGTTGAAAAGTTTCCTGGACTACATCGGAGTGGAAGGTGACCGGGCGATCTTTACCTGGATTTCCGCCTCGGAGGGAGAACGTTTCGCCAATGTCATCAAGGGCGTGACCGCCAAGGTCCAGGCCCTCGGTCCGGCGACGAAGCTGGTGAAGACCCTGTAAAGACCGTTTTGGGGATGCCGGGTGCGGCGGCCGGCCCGGCGTCGGCCATGCCATAGAAAATACAAATTCGAGGATTCAGATAAAGTGGAAAACATCGAGAAAAAGCTAAGGGAAGAGGCAAAACGGCTCCTGGAGGAAAAGAGGGTGGATGCCTTGGTGGGTTACGAGGCGGGCACCCTGCCCCTGACGGCGACGCCCTGTTTCATCACGAATCCGGAGGACGCGGACAAGCTCGTCTGGAACGCCTTTTGTACCCAGAATCTGGCCAAGTACGTCCATGACCTGATCTCCCAGCACCGGGAAGCCCAGAAACGGGTCAAACCGGAGGACCGGAAGAAAAAGGTGGTGGGTGTCGTGGCCCGAGGCTGCACCACCCGTTCCCTGGTGCTCCATCTTCAGGAGCGGCAGTACGGGCGGGAAGAGGTGGTGATCATCGGCGTGCCCTGCACCGGTTATGTGGATCGCAAGGCCCTGGCGGCGGTTCTGGACGGTGCGGACATCCGGGAGGGATCCCTGACGGGAGACAAACTGGTCGTCCAGACGGCGGGGGGAAAGAAGGAAGTCCTCCTGGCGGACGTCCTGGCGGACAATTGCCGGACCTGCAAGTTCAACAATCCCGTCCTCAACGATGTCATGGTCGGCGAGCCGGCCTCGGCCATGGCGGGGGCGGCGGAGGAATACGCCGCGGTGGAGGCCTTCGAGAAACTGCCGCCGGAGGAGCGCTGGGCATATTTCACCAAGGAGATGTCCAAGTGCATCCGCTGTTACGCCTGCCGCCAGGCCTGTCCCTCCTGTTACTGTAAGATCTGTTTCGTCGAGCAGACCCAGCCCCAGTGGGTGGGTCTCGGCGAGGATGCCACGGATACCCAGGTGTTCCAGTTCATGCGGCTGTACCACATGGTGGGGCGTTGCGTGGACTGCGGTTCCTGTGTGTCCGTCTGTCCCATGGGGGTGGATCTGAGGAAATTCCTCAAGAAGCTCGACAAGGACGCCTTCGACTTCTTCGGCAACCGGGCGGGCTCGTCCCTCGACGATCCGCCGCCCCTTTCCACCTTCAAGGAGCACGACAAGGAAGATTTTATCTATAACCCCTAAATTATGACCGGCAACAAGGTCCTGGTCAAATCCTACGGCTGTCTGCCCTTAACCGAGGATGACCGAACGGCGAATGGAGTCAACATGAAGACCTTTCTGGAAGAAGTAAACGAAAAGATCAACGGCGTGCCCCTGCAGCGTTGCTATCACTGCCGGAAGTGCACCGCCGGGTGCCCCCTGGCCTTCGCCATGGAACACAACCCCAACAAGGTCATCAGGATGATCCAGATGGGGATGAAAAACGAGGTCCTGGGAAGTTCCACCATCTGGCTCTGCGCATCCTGTGAAACCTGCATCACCCGCTGCCCCAACGAGGTGGATATCGCCCGCATGATGGATGCCCTTAGGGAAATGGCCATCGCCGCCGGCATCGGGGCCAGGGAAAAGAACGTCCTCTCCTTCCACGAGGCGTTCCTGGCCAGCATCAAATCCCGGGGCCGGATCAACGAGCCGTTCATGATGGTGGACTACAAGCTCAAATCCGGGGACCTCTTCTCCGATATGGGCCTGGGCATTTCCATGTTCATGAAGGGCAAATTGTCTCTGGTCTCCCCCAAGACCCGGGATCTCGATGCGGTCCGGAAGATATTCGACAAAACGAAAAACGCGTGACGCGGTAAGCGACAGCAAGGAGGCAAGTGTTGAAAGTTTCATATTATCCGGGATGTTCCCTACACGGGACGGCGAAAGAATACGATCAGTCCGTCAAGGCCATGAGTCGCGCCCTGGGGATCGAGCTGAAAGAAATCGACGATTGGTCCTGCTGCGGCGCCACCTCGGGACATGCCACGAACTTCAAGCTCTCCGTGGCCCTTCCCGCCCGGAATCTCATGATTGCCGGCAAGGGGGACCTCAAGGAGATGATGGTGCCCTGCGCCGCCTGCTTCAACCGTTTCAAGTCGGCACAGCACCATCTCGATCATGATCAGGGCCTCAAGACGGAGGTGGAGGGTATTGTGGGACAGAAGTACGTCCCGGGACTGAGCGTCAAGAACCCCATCGATATCCTCTACCACGACATCGGTCTGGACGCCCTGAAGGACAAGGTGATCAAGAAACTCACCGGGTTACGTCCCGTGTCCTATTACGGCTGCCTCCTGGTCCGGCCCCCCGAGGTCTGCAACTTCGAGAATTACGAAAATCCCTACATGTTGGACGAGATCCTCGCCACCCTGGGGGCGGACGTGAAGAACTGGTCTTACAAAACGGACTGCTGCGGCGGCAGCCTCACCATCAGCCGGACGGATATCGTCGGGAAACTGGTGGACAAGCTCATGACCATGGCCCGGGAGGCCGGGGCCAACTGCGTCGTCACTGCCTGTCCGGTCTGCATGGCGAATCTCGATGCCCGGGCCAGCGAGAATCTGCGGTTGCCGGTCTTCTACTTCACGGAACTCGTTTCGCTGTCCCTGGGTCTGCCGGGGACCGCCGGGTGGTTCAAGCTGCACAATGTGGACCCCGTACCGCTGGTCAGCAGCCTCGGGCTCCTTTAAGAATAATATATCCACAATTTCTCATACTGAAGGACGATATGGAAAAACGGTTGATCAAAAAAGACGCTCTGACAGGGATCATCGGGAAGATCGCTCAAGAGGCAACAGTTTTTGCCCCGGTGAAGGTGGAAGACAATGTCCTCTTCAAGGCGCTGGAGAAAGGAGAGGAGGCGTTCCTGAATTATGCCAACAGCAAAAACGCCCCCAAGAACTTCTTCTTCCCCCGTAGCGAGGTCATGCTGCGCTATACCCGGACGCCTAAAGGTGTGGAATTCACCGCCGGCCAGAAAGAAGCGGAGAAAGCCGTCCTTTTCGGGGTGCGGCCCTGTGACGCCCGAAGCTATGTCCTGCTGGATATGCTCTTCGATCAGGAGAAGTACCGGGATCCCTATTACATCGACAAGCGGGAAAAGACCACGATCGTCGCCCTGGCCTGCGTTCACCCCCCCTACGCCACGTGCTTCTGCACCTCCGTGGACGGTCATCCCGTGGCCGCCGACGGGGCGGATGTCCTGCTCACCGATCTGGGCGACCATTATCTGGCGGAATTCATCACCCCCAAGGGGGAGAAACTCCTGGGTCATTTCGGCGGGGACAAGGCCGATGCCGCCGCCGAGGCGAAGAAGGAAGCCATCGCCGCTCAGGCGGCGGCGGAGATCAAATCCCACATCCCCGGCCGGGAAGTCAAACCGATCATGGACGCCAACTTCAACAGCCCCTTCTGGAACACCGTCCATCAGCGCTGTCTCGCCTGCGGGACCTGCACCTTCCTGTGTCCCACCTGTCATTGCTTCGACATCTCCGACGAGATGATGCGGAGCGACGGCCGGCGTCTGCGGAACTGGGATTCCTGCATGTTTCCCATGTTCACCAAGGAGACGTCGGGTCACAATCCCCGCCCCACCCAGAAGGAGCGGTGGCGCCAGCGGGCGATGCACAAATTCAGTTACTACCCGGAGAATTTCAACGCCATTGCCTGCGTGGGCTGCGGCCGCTGTGTCATGTACTGCCCCGTAAATATCGACATCCGGAAGATCGTCACCGATATATCGAAACTATAGAGCTGGGAGAAAGTCATGCAAAACCCTTACATACCCTATCCTGTCGAGGTCATAAAGATCGTCACCGAGGTGGATACGAAGGATATCAAGACCTTCCGTCTGGCCTTCGTGAACAAGGAAGACGAGGAGAAATTCAAGTACATCCCCGGCCAGTTCGCCGAATTGTCCCTTTTCGGCAAGGGAGAATCACCCATCGGCATCGCTTCTTCGCCGACCCAGCCGGGCTATGTGGAATTCACGGTCCAGAAGGCCGGCGTCGTCACCTCGGCCCTACACGAGATGGAGGTGGGGACGCGGATGGGTCTCCGGGGCCCCCTGGGAAATTCCTGGCCCATAGAATATCTCGAGGGAAAGAATGTCGTCATCGTCGGCGGCGGTTTTGCCTTTACGACCCTGCGCTCCCTGATCAATTACATGACCTTCGGCGACAACCGAAAGCGTTTCGGAAAGATTACGGTGGTTTACGGCGCCCGCAACCCCGGGCTCCTCATCTACAAGGACGAGCTGGAGGCCTGGAGTAAACGGGACGATATCGATCTGAACGTGACGGTGGACAAGGGTGACGCCAACTGGAAGGGCCGGGAGGGTTTCGTGCCCACGGTCTGCAAGGAGGTCGGCCCCAGCCCGGAAAACGCCGTGACGGTCATCTGCGGTCCGCCCATCATGATCCGCTTCACCCTCCCGGTGTTCTTTGAACTCGGTTTCTCCAAGGAAAACATCATCACCTCCCTGGAGATGCGGATGAAGTGTGGTATCGGCAAGTGCGGGCGGTGCAACGTGGGAAGCAAATACGTCTGCAAGGACGGCCCCGTCTTCACTTTCGCGGAACTTGATAAATTGACAAGGGATTTTTGATTTTTCCTTAGCTTTTCCGCATATTCCATGGTCGATCAGAAGGAGCCTTGCCGGCTCCTTCTGCGTATCTGAGCACAAAAAAGGAGAAAATTCTTGAGCAGGATCGTTTATAAAGAGCAGTTGTCGGACAGTGTGGTCCGCATGGATCTGGAGGCGCCGGAGATCGCCCGGAAACGCCGGGCGGGCCAGTTTCTCGTTCTCAAGGTGAACGAGCGGGGGGAGCGGATACCCTTGACCATCGTGGATTCCGACGGGGAAAAGGGAACCGTGACGATCATCTACCAGATCGTGGGCAAGACCACGGCCCTCATGTCCGAACTTGCCGTGGGGGATGAGATACAGGATGTTCAGGGACCCCTGGGCAATCCCACGGAGATCGAAAACTACGGCCATGTGGTCTGTATCGGCGGCGGTGTGGGTGTGGGGGTCATCTATCCCATCACCAAAGCCCTCAAGGAGGCGGGCAACCGGGTAACCTCCATTATCGGCGCCCGAACCAGGTCCCTGATTATTCTCGAAGCAGAAATGCGGGCGGCAAGTCACGAATTGATCGTGGCCACCGATGACGGCAGCTATGGCGTCCACGGGTTTGTCAGCAACGTCCTTCAGGGTATTATCGATGCCGGGGAGAAGATCGACCGGGTCTTCGCCATCGGACCCGTGCCCATGATGAAGGTGATCGCCAATCTCACCCGCCCGTATGGGATCAAGACCATCGTCAGCCTGAACGCCATCATGGTGGATGCCACGGGGATGTGCGGCGCCTGCCGGGTCGCCGTGGGGGGGAAGACAAAATTCACCTGTGTGGACGGGCCGGAGTTCGACGGCCATGAGGTGGATTTTGACTTGTTGACCAGCCGCCTGCGGATGTACTGTGCCCAGGAGGGGGAGTCCTACGAACGGCACCGGTGCGGATGGCAGGGAAATTAGGCGGAGCTTTCGGGGAACGGCCACGTCGTTTTCGGGCGTTACATATTCGGGAAAAAACCGTTGACGCCCATTTTTGCCGTCAGAGAGGATCTTCTGGAAAGGTGAGGTTACTTCGCTCCTTTGAGGGCTGCCTTCCCGGAACGGAGCGATAAAGCAACAGGGACACAGTGAGGAAGATGGAAGAAACGATCGAGAAACCCAAAAAGGAGAAAATTCCCCGTCAGGTCATGCCGGAGCAGGATCCCGGGGAGCGGATCAGGAATTTCGACGAGGTGCCGCTCGGTTATGCGCCGGAAACGGCCATGCGGGAGGCGGCGCGGTGTATCCAGTGCAAGAAGCCGGGCTGTGTGGCGGGATGCCCGGTGGATGTGAAGATCCCCGAATTCATAAAGCAGATCGCCGCGGGCGATTTCCTGGGTGCCGCCCGGACCCTGAAGGAGACCAACAGCCTCCCCGCCGTCTGCGGTCGGGTCTGCCCCCAGGAGGACCAGTGCGAGAAGACCTGCATCCTGGGCAAGAAGGGGGAACCCGTGGCCATCGGCCGTCTGGAGAGATTCGCCGCCGATTACGAACGGGAACGGGGCGCCGTGACCGTTCCGGAGGTGGCGCCGCCGAAGGGGAAAAAGATTGCCGTGGTGGGCGCCGGCCCGTCGGGATTGACCATCGCCGGGGATCTCGTCAAACTCGGTTACGATATCACGGTTTTCGAGGCCCTCCACAAGGCCGGAGGCGTCCTGGTTTACGGAATTCCCGAATTCCGTCTCCCCAAGGCGATCGTGGAGGCCGAGGTGGACTATCTGCGCAAACTGGGCGTCAAGATCGTCGTCAACGCCGTCATCGGTCGTCTGCACACCGTGGACGAGCTTTTTGCGGCGGGTTTCGACGCCGTCTATATCGCGGTCGGAGCCGGGGCGCCGGTGTTCATGAACATTCCCGGCGAAAACCTGAGCGGCATCTACTCGGCCAATGAATACCTGACCCGCTCGAACCTCATGAAGGCCTACCGGTTTCCCGAATACGACACCCCCATCGTCCGGGGCAAGAACGTGGCCGTGATCGGCGGGGGCAATGTGGCCATGGACTCGGTCCGCACCGCCCTGCGCCTCGGGGCGGACAACGCCTATATCATCTACCGGCGCAGCGAGGTGGAGATGCCCGCCCGGAAAGAGGAGGTCCATCACGCCAAGGAAGAGGGGGTGCAGTTCCATTTGCTGACCAATCCCGTGGAGTATCTGGGCGAGAACGGCTGGGTGCAAGGCGTCAAGTGCCTCCGCATGGAGTTGGGGGAACCGGACGCCTCGGGTCGCCGCAGTCCCGTACCCGTTCCCGGATCGGAATTCGTCATCGCGGTGGACACCGTCGTGGTTGCCGTGGGGACCATGGCCAACCCCATTGTCCCCGCCACGACCCCGGGGCTGGAGACAAATCGTCGGGGCTATATCGTCGTCAAGGGCGAGTCGGGGGAAACGACCCGATCCGGCGTCTATGCCGGGGGGGACATCGTCACCGGTTCCGCCACGGTCATCCTGGCCATGGGGGCGGGCCGCAAGGCCGCCCAGGCCATCCACCGGGCCCTGTCGGGGGACGTCCCGGCCGCTTCTTGAGAGGCTATCCGCGCCGTTGATTGCGCCGAATCATCATTGCTTCCGTTTTTTCACCCCGACTTTGCGGGTCAGGTCATTGTCCGTCCCCGGTCTTTTCCCGGAGCCAGATCTCGATCTCCCTTGCCACTTTTTCCCATCCCGGTTCGGCGATGATGAAATGAGCGTGGTTGTTGAATTCCCGGTAGGTGGAAACATGCCGGTATTTGTCGTGGATTTTCCTGACGATTGACGGTGGGACGAGGCGGTCCTCGGCGGCGGCGATGGTGAGGACCGGACAGGTTATCCGGTCGCCGTCCACGGCGGTGCTGCGCTGCCGGTCGAAAAACCAGAAGCTTATCTCCCCGGCCGCCCGGGGGGATTCATAGGTGAAACGACCGAATACCCTTTCCCGTTCCTCCGGTGCCAGGAGATGGAGGGAGGAATAGGCGGCGCCTGCGAAAGTCGGTCGCAGCGGCTCCCGCCAATGGCCGAGGCGCTGCCGGTTCATCCAGGCGCTCTTGATCCCCGTCCAGGAAAGAGGGCTGATTCCCCGGGGAACCGCTGGGGCGATGAGGACCGCCGCCCGGGCGAGACCCTTGGCGGCCAGCAACTGGGCGATGAGCCCCCCCATGGAGTGACCGATAACGATGGGCTTATCATTCGTGGCGAGGATTTCTTTTTCCACGTCGGCGACGTAATCGGCGATGCCGGTTTTCATGAGTTCCGCCGGCGGCGGGGCGCTCAAAGGAAGATCATGGTGCCTGAGGGTGGGAGTAATGACCCGGTATCCCTGTTTTTCAAAATACCCGCGGTATGCGTCCCAGCACCAGGGCCCGACGAACATGCCGTGGATCATGACCAGCACCGGCTTGCCGGTTCTCGCGGCGGTGTGCCTTGGTGAGGACCCTGCCGCCGCGGCTGTGGAGAGGAAGAAAAAAGCCGCGGCAACCAGTAAAAAGACAACGTGAACCTTTTTTATTTTCCCACCCGTTTTCATGCCTTATCTCCCCTCCGTTTCATATTGCGATGTCGCCAAGTATCAGAATGGTTTTTTATCTTTTTCTTTACCCGGCTGTGGTGATTAACCTTCTTCTCCGTGATGAACCTGTTGTCCTGTCCCGGAAAGATGCCTACACCGAGGCGAAACGTTCTTGGTGGTTATAATCGCGGCGCCGGCGGGATGTCAATGTGATAAAGATTGTCAGGGAGGTCGCCCCTCCCCGGTCCGTCGATATTTCTTGGCCGGGGAGAGGCGAGGGGGTGGGAATCAACGTGATTTGATCTCGATTTTTTTGGCTTTGGCCTTGGCCGTCTCCGTCTTGGGAAGGGTGATGCGCAACACGCCCTTTTCGAACACGGCTTCCGCCTTCTTGGTTTCAAGACCCTCAGGGAGAGGAATCACCCTCTGAAACGATCCATAGGACCTTTCCAGATGATAGTAGTCCTTACCCTTGTCTTCCTTTTCCTCTTTCTTTTCACCTTTGAGGGTGAGATTGCTTTCCGTCAGCAGAACCTCCACGTCCTTCTCATCCATGCCGGGAAGTTCCGCCTTGATGGTGAATTCCTTATCATTCTCAATGACATCCAGCGAAGGGACGAACCGGTTCAGCCTTTCTCCCGGACCACTCCACAGTCCTGTTCCCATATCCCGGAAAAAATCGTCAAACAGACGGTTCATATCCCTTTGAATCACGGACAGGGGATGCTCTTCTCCGCGCGTCGGAGAAACATCCGTCTGTCGCCATAGGGAAGGCAATAAACTTCTTCCAAACATAAGCTGTTCCTCCTTTCTTGGAATTTATCGGTGCTACTTGCCCGCCTTGATGGCGATCTTCTTTGCCTTGGCCTTTTCCGCCTTGGGCAGTTTCAGGCGCAGCACCCCGTTTTTAACTGTCGCCGCTATTCGATCCTGATCCACTTCGTCCGAGATGGTGAAAGCACGCTGATAGTCTCCCGTATCGTATTCAGCGTAAGCCAGGGTTTTATCGGCATAGGTCTCGGATTCTACGTTGCCGGTGATCGTCAGGATGTTTTTTTCCAGGGTGATATCCACCGACTGTTCGTCAACCCCCGGCATGTCGGCGATGAGGACCATGGCGTCCTTGGTTTCATAAATGTCCACCTTGGGAACATAGACCTTGCGGTTCCTGGTCCGCTCGGATTCCAAAGGTGTTTGTGCCTGCTGTTTCTGCAAATCGGTCTGCGCTTTCTCCATGAATAATCGACCTCCTTTCCCTATGCCGCTTTGATGGCTATTTTCCTCGGTTTGTCTTCCTCTGCCCGGGGGGCGTTGATTTTCAGAACGCCCTTTTCGTAACGTGCCTCGATCTTCGAGGCATCGATGCGGAAAGGCAGTTGCAGGGTCCGGGAAAAACGGCTGCCGTTTCTTTCCTGACGATGATAGGTTTCGTCTTCCTGAAGGTTTTCGACCTCCCGGCTGCCCGCCAGGGTAAGATTGTCGCCCAATACCGATATGTCAATCTTTTCCGGATCTATCCCGGGCAACTCCGCCGTAATGGTTATCTCCTGGTCGCCAACCCAGATATTAACGGCCGGATAGGTCTGGACGAATGCCGACGCGGTACCGGAAAATAAACGGTTCATTTCGTTCCGCAAGCGAGACAATTCCGCGTACGGATCCAGCAGTCTTCCGAACCTCCATGCTCCTGTTCCAAACATAACCATACCTCCTTTCATGACATTATATATTTATTGTTATCCTTATCTCTTCAGCTCCATACCTGGCTTCTTTTCCCTCCGAGGGATGGGAAAACACAACCATTTGATATTCCAAGACTTATTATCGTTTTCGGCCATAATATAGTCACCAAATGGAGGTTGTCAAGAGAGCGCTGCCGGGGTTGCCTGTAAAGCGTGTTGGTGGGGGAAAGGTCGTCTGCGAAGGGGGCATGACTGTCGCGAGGGTTATTTCCCCTTCACAAGCAAGAACCTTTATCTTCATAGTCCCCCTAGGTCCATCTTTCCGGAGACTGGGCGGGCGGCGCAATTATCTAACCGGAACAGGATAGGAGGGCGACGGAAAAGGTATGAACAATTATTGCCTGAATGCCCGGCATTGGGGGCCCGTTTGTGGCCTTGACGGTGAGATTCTGAACGAGATAGAAAAATAATCGTGTGAAGGGGAGTGTTTATGAAGTCGAGATGGTTGCCCGTTTTAGTGGCATGCCTCATCATGATGATGGTTGCCGGGGGTGCGTCCTACTACAATTTCACCGATCCGACATCAAAAATCGAATATTATACGAGGGATTATGAAAAACCAAAGCCGGGGGCGTATCCTTCAAGGATGCCCGCACCGGCGCCATCTTCACCATTCGGAATTCGGAGATCAAGGAAGTATCCCGGCATACCTTCGACGAGGAGGTAAAGAAGTAAGGAACCGGACCCCGGAAAGCGAGGTCTGCCTTCGCCGCTGTCCTCCAGGCTGACGCTCGTAAGGTGAAGATGCGGGAGATGGGCAAGGTCCAGGACGGAGATGTCGGGAGATAGGCTGTTCACAATGGTGCCCGGCATGATCACAAAAAAGCGGGTTGCCCGGCAGTGCCCCGCTTTTTTCTCCGATGGATTCCGGGGCTTCCCGCTGCCGTGACATTTCCCGGTCTTGACCGTATCCGTGCAACAAGGGGGAGAAAAGGTCATGAAGAGAATTCCGGTTGCTTATCGGTTCTGCTCCTCGTCTGTGGATTCGTTCGTTCCGGCCCCTCAAACTCTCCGGCTATCGCCGCCCACAGAGTGATCCCCCTGGAACTGCAAAATCCCCTCGATATCTCTAAACTGACACGGGACAAATATCAACGCGTCGTCGGTGCCGCACGGGAAGCCATGACCCTTGTCCAAGGCGACATGAACCCGGAAGAAACGAAAAACTTTGAACATAAATGGGCGGTAATGGCCGATTTTCCGACACCGCAGACCATAAAATACCTCAATATATTAAATCCCTTACCTGTGGAGATCCTCAAAGTACGGGGACTTCTCTATACGGTCAGCGAAGATTTCGGTGCTGCCTGGACGGAACGGAAACGATACCAAAGCTGCGAAAAAACTTTTCAGGAATTCACTACCAGCATGCACTCCGAAAGATTCCGGGATGTCAAGGTATTAAACGACCTGCGGAATCCGAAAAATGGTGAGGAATCTGGATAAGAAGACCATTCCGTTTCTGCAAAATGCCAAGGCTGCCCCGGGAATCGAGTTGCAAAGGATTAAACAGACGGAAGAACATTTCCGGGGAATCAAAACGATCCTGGATGAGTTCAGTACCGGCAGAATCGACCCGCTTGCCGTCGGTGAAAAGCGGCGGGCCTACACCGGCGGCAAGGGTCTCCCTCAGGTGCTCGATCAGATGTGCAATGTCACCGAGACCCTGTTGAAATGCGGGGCGCTGGGAAAATAAACATAACCGTATTAGAACTGCATGCCCGGTTGCTTCTTCAGCGCTTCAAGCCGCTTTTTTTCTTCCAGCTTCTTGGCCTTTTCCTTGTCTATCCCCCATTGGAGAGGTGTAGCGACCGGTAGGATGAGGTTTTTTGACGCCATGATTCCGTCGAGGCGGGATTTAGTCTCTCGGTAATCCGCCTGGGTGCGGTACATCGTTGGCTCCTTTTGGGCATCCACGAAGTTTTCATAAGCGCGGTAGATGTTCGGGATCTCCTTTTCCCGGCCGGTAAAGTCGTAATAGCAGACTACATAGTAAAAGAGTTGGTCATCGGTGAAGACGGAACTGGCGCGGGTTGCCCGGGTGGGATGTTCCAGGCGTTCCAGGGCATCCTTGTAGAAGGATTCGTTCCCTGCCGCCGCGTCCCTTGCGGCGAAACGTTGGGCGTAATCGAACCGGGCCGGCAACGTCAATCCTCTCTTGAAGCCCTGAAAAAGATCAAATTCGAGCTGTTCCATTTCCCGGTCGCCGATGGTCTTGCCGATTTCCACCCCGGCGACGGGCAGCCGGAGTTTGTGGGTGAGGATGAATCTCCCGCGGAAGCGTTCCCGGAGCAAACGCTTGCTCTCCCCGTAGAGGTCCCAGATGAAGGCCGCGGCATCGCCGCGTTCCGGGTCGGTGAGGGACTGGAGGTAGAGGTTGAGGATTTTATCCCCGGCCGTGGCCTCCCCCGCGGTATGTCGCCATACCTGGGCCTCCAGCAGGAGGTCGCCGACTTTCTTCAGCTTCAGTCTCTGTCCGGTCAATCCCTTGCAGCCCAAGGCCTGCCGGTGCAGACCGTTGGCCGCGGCCCGGGCTTTCTTGCTCTCCTCGATGGCCGTCATGGCCGCCGGGTATTCCCCGGCGGCGAAGGACTGTCGGGCCCGGCGGTTGGCTTGGCCGAGCGCCTCCAGTTCCTTTTCGATGCCCCCCAGGGCATCCCGGCAGCGCTGGGCGTCCTGCTCTTCATACATGGCCTGTTTGGATGCCTCCCGTTGCTGTTCCTCCTGGGTGCGCCGGGCGCTTTCCGCTTTTGCCTTCGCGCTGTCGTAGGCTATTCGTGCCTGGCTCCTTTGGGCGGCGTCGGCGGTTCTGCTGGTCATGATACTTTCCGCCCTGGCCATTTCCCTCCGGGCGGCCTGGGCCTGGGCGGCGGTTCTCCCGGCATTGGCCCTGGCCGCGTCGGCCGCCGCGCTGCCGTCGGAGGCGGCCGGTTTCCCGGCCATGCCCGGAGCGCTAAGGAAGTACGGCATCCCAAGAATTTGCCGATCCAGTGGGGTCAAGGACGGCGCCGTCCGGTCGGGACGGTAATCCCCGGGAGCTCCGAAGGCGAACGAGGCCAGGCAGCAAACGGCCAGAAGCGGCAGTAATCTTTTCATCATCGCTCAATATCGTCCCTATTCTATTCCTTTTTAAGACCCTTGGGAAGCTCGAACTCCGCGGGATCGATCTTGTCCGTGGAGACGATGGCGGTTTCTGTAACGAAGGAGTTGCCGGCGGCCACGCCGCTGCCGCGGGTCATGTTCATCGTGCGCTTCAGGGGGATCCCCGGTAGTTTGGCCAGCTCGCCGTAGTAGGCAGGGGCCAGGGCGAAAAGCCGGTCAAGAGGGTTGGGGGAAGTGGGACCGATCTCCAGAAGCAGCCTGTTCTGGGCGCGCCAGTATTCGACCGCCACGTCCCCGCTGGTTTTGAAGATGCAGAGACGGTCGGCGGCCAAGGCCCGGCCGCGCATGGTCAGGGTTCCCAGGTAGATTTCGCATTCCTGGCCGTTCACCGTCTCCTTTTCTCCCGTCGCCTTGAGTTCCGCCGTGGCGCCGTCGGCCCCCGACGATTTTCTGGCCTTCTTGCCGCGTCTTTCCTTTTCTTCTGTGATGGTCGTTTCCGTGTAGGTTCCCTTGGCGGGCTTGACGACATAGTAGCGGTTCCGGTCGAAACGGTAGGTCTCGATCTGGAGGGATTTGTCAACGGCCTCCTTGGCCAATTCCCCCTGCTTTGCCTCCATGCCGGTCAAAGCGGTTTGGGCCTGCTCGCGGCCCTTCTTGGCGGCAACGGTTTCCCCGTCGGCGGTCAAGGTTTCCCTTTCCTTCTTTTTGGCCATCAATTCGTCGTAGCGGGCCTGATCGGCGGGGGCGAGCTTTCCGTTGCGGTCCCGTTTGAGGTTGAGGTTTCTCATTTCCGTATTAAAAGCCGCCTCGGCCTGGAGTTGATGCTGTTTCTCCAGGGTTGCCACATCGGTTCCCTTGGAGCGGGCATACCTCTCCTTGAAGGCGTCGAACATGCTCTTGCTGCCGGTGATCTCCTTCACCCCCGCGATCCGGTCACTCATGCCCGCGTTGACCGTGGCGGCGTCCATGCGCTTGCGGACCTGGACCTTGTCGCCGGAGATGAGGACCTTCTGCTCCACGCCGCCCTGCTTCTCCGTAACGATCACATCCGCGTTTGCCTGCACATAAATCAGGCACAGAAAAATTGTCAGTAACAATCTGCCCATGATCTTCCTCCTCTGGATTTAGCTTAATTGATATGTATATAACTTTCTTTATCAGATTGTGTTGTCATCGTCATTAAAATTAGGAGAGGGATGTGTATGGATATGGTACCGGCTTGATCGTAAAAAAGCGGGGCCCTACCGGGGCCCCGCTTTTGTTTTCCGATGAATTTCGGGGAGCGATCAGTGATGTTCTTCCATGGCGCCGGCAATGTACATCATGGACAGGAGCATGAAGACCAGAGTCTGGATGAAGGAGATGAGCAACTTGAGGACCAGGATGGGCAGCGGCACCAGAAGCGGTACCAGGATAAAGAGGACGAACAGCACGATATGGCCGCCCTCGATGTTTCCGAAGAGACGCATCGACAGGGATACGGGCCGGGAGATGTGGCTGACCAGTTCGATGGGCAGCATCAGGGGGGTCAACCACCACACGGGGCCGAGGAACTGTTTGAAATATTTGAGACCCTGAATCTGGACCCCCACGATGTGGGTGAGGAAAAAGACCACCAGGGCCATGGCCACGGTGGTGTTGAGATTGGCCGTCGGCGACTCCAGGCCCGGGATCAGGCCGATGAGGTTGGAGGTGAGAATGAAGAATCCCAGGGTGGCGATCAGGGGGAAGAAACGCTTGCCGTGGGGTCCCATGGTATCGATCAGGAGCTTGTCTATGGCGCTGACGAAAACCTCCATGGTGTTCTGAAAACCGCCCGGCGTCAGGGACAGACTCCGGGTGGCCAGAAAGGAAAAGAGGGCCAGCAGGGCCATGACGAACCATGTGTAGGTGATATATGTGGGAACCCCGGGTAATATTAATTGCAGGAAAGACAAGCTGTGCATCTGTTAATTGACCTCCTCAAGGCAATTTTTTTTTGAGAGCGTTATCACAGCGGATAGCGCGATGTTGACGATAACCACGGACAGACCGATCAGCAGGCCGATCACATCGACGATTCGGCTGGAGACGATGAAAAACAGAACGACGGCGGTGACGCCGAAACGGATATAATATTTGAACATGATCCGGCTTTTGGCACGGTCGGTGAGATGCTGGAAGACCTTCTTCACGTCCCGGCAGAGCCAGTGGTAGTTCACGATACTGATGAAACCGCCCAGCAGGACGCCCAGGGTGAAGTCAAGGGAAAAAAGGAAGGCACTGGCGGCGACGAAAACGGCGAGGACGACCCAATTGACTGTTTCAAGCCTTTGCTGGAACGGGTCTTTTCCGGTGAGGTTCACTTTTGATGCTCTTGATAATTATTTTATCATCCTGAAACGACTTGCTGATCAGGACGTAAAGATTCCTGAAACCGCCCACCACGCCCATAATGAACAGCAGCACGGTGAAGAAGAAGGAAGTGCCCATCTTCTTGTCCAGCCAGTTGCCGACAAACAGCCCCCCGAAGATAAGGAGGACGAAGGCGAAGCCGATGCTGCTGGCGTAGGCCATCTGAACGTATGCTTTTCTACTTTCCTTATCCATCGGCGCAGCGCCTATTAACACGTACGGTTGGGGAAGTCAATAAAAAATGACGCTCCCGTCAGGCATATTTTCTCTTGACGCCCTCCGTTTCATACCAGGCGATGGTCCGCCGCAAACCCTCCCGAAAATCCGTCCGCGCCCGGAAACCGAGCTCGCGCCAGGCCCGGGAGGTGTCGAGCATCCGCCGTGGCTGGCCGTCGGGCTGGTCGGTATCCCAGACGATGTCTCCGGAGTAGCCCGTCAGCTCCACGATGAGGTTCACCAGCTCGCGGATGGAGATCTCGAAGCCCGCCCCGATGTTCACCGGCTCGGATTTGTTGTAACGTTCCGTGGCCAGGACGATGGCCTCCGCGGCGTCTTCCACGTAGAAAAACTCCCGGGTGGCCTTTCCCGATCCCCAGACCGTGACGGTCTTGTCTCCCGTGAGCCGGGCGTCCACGCATTTCTTGATCAGGGCGGGGATGACATGGGAGGAGCGGGGGTCGAAATTGTCCCCCGGACCGTAAAGGTTTACGGGCAACAGGAAGATGGAGTTGAAACCGTATTGCCGGCGGTAGGCCTGGGATTGGACGAGCATCATCTTTTTCGCCAGGCCGTAAGGGGCATTGGTTTCTTCGGGATAGCCGTTCCACAGGTCATCTTCCCGGAAGGGTACGGGGGTGAATTTCGGGTAGGCGCAGATCGTTCCCAGGGCCACGAATTTGTCGATCCGGCGGAGATACCCCTCGTGGATGAGCTGCACCCCCATCATTATGTTTTCGTAAAAAAGTGCCCCGGGGTTTTCCCGATTGAAGCCGATCCCGCCCACCTTGGCGGCCAGGTGGATGACGATGTCGGGTCTGGTCTCGTCGTACAGGCGCCGGACGTCTTCCGGGACGATCAGGTTGTAATCGGGCAGATCGGCGATGGTGATATTTTCGTAACCCCGGTTTCGAAAGGCCCGGACGAGGTGGGTGCCGAGAAATCCCTTGCCGCCGGTGATGGTGAGCCGCTTTTTTTTCATGGTCGCTCCGCCTTCCCCCTCCTCAAAGGGCGTGATGGTTGGCCGTCGTATAACCGGCGTTGCACAGGGTTCTCTCCTTCTCCGCACTTTCCATGTCGGCGGCGATCATCATGTCGATCAGGCCCTCGAAGGTCACCCGGGGCTGCCAGCCGAGCTGCCGCCGCGCCTTGGCGGCGTCCCCCAGGAGGACATCCACCTCGGTGGGCCGAAAATAGCGCCGGTCGACGGCCACGTATTTTTCATAGTCCAGATCGAGTTTGGCAAAGACCCGCCGGGCGAATTCCCGCACCGAGTGTGTTTCCCCGGTGGCGATGACATAGTCGTCCGGTCGTTCCTGCTGGAGCATGAGCCACATGGCCTCCACGTAGTCGCCGGCAAACCCCCAGTCCCGCTTGGCTTCCAGGTTGCCGAGGTAGAGTTTGTCCTGGAGGCCGAGTTTGATCCGCGTGGCGGCCCGGGTGATCTTCCTGGTGACGAAGGTTTCCCCCCGTCGCGGCGATTCGTGGTTGAAGAGGATGCCGTTGGCGGCGAAGATCCTGTAGGCCTCCCGGTAGTTCCTGACGATGTAATAGGCGTAGACCTTGGCGGCGGCATAGGGGCTCTGGGGCTGGAAAGGGGTGGCCTCGCTCTGGGGCGGCGGGGCGGCGCCGAACATCTCGCTGGAGGAGGCCTGATAGAACCGGGCTTTGATTCCGGATTTGCGTATGGCCTCCAGGAGCCGCAGGGTGCCAAGACCGGTGACGTCGCCGGTGTATTCCGCCATGTCGAAACTCACCCGGACATGACTCTGGGCGCCCAGGTGGTAGATCTCGTCGGGTTTGATGTCGTGGAGGAGGTCCGTCAGTTGTCCGGAGACGGCGAGGTCGCCGTAATGGAGATAAACCCGGGCGTCCGGATCGTGGAAATCCCGATAGAGATGATCGATACGGTCCGTATTGAAGGTGCTGGCCCGACGGATCAGCCCGTGGATCTCGTATCCCTTGCCGAGGAGAAATTCGGCCAGGTAGGATCCGTCCTGACCGGTGATGCCGGTGATGAATGCCTTTTTCATGAAAATAAAATTGCCTCCTTTGTTACTGAATGATCATTACTTCAGGTTTATCGTTCCTGGAGATAGTATTCCCTGTACCAGGCGACGAAGCGCCCGATACCCTCCTCGATGGTGGTGGCGGGCTGGAAACCCACCGCCGCCGCCAGGTCCGCGACATCGGCATAGGTCGCCGGCACGTCCCCGGGCTGGAGGGGCAGGAGCCGCATGATCGCCTTTCGGCCCAGATGTCTTTCCAGGGCGGCGATGAAGTCCAGCAGGGCCACGGGCTGCGAATTACCGATATTGTAGATTCTATAAGGGGCGAAACTTCCCGCCGGATCGGGACAGGTGCCGTTCCAAGCCGGATCGGGCGTGGGGGGACGCGCCGTGACCCGGATGATCCCTTCGACGATGTCGTCGATATAGGTGAAGTCCCGCTCCATTTTCCCCTCGTTGTAGACGTCGATGGGCTCGCCGGCCAGGATGGCCCGGGTGAAAAGAAACAGCGCCATGTCGGGACGTCCCCAGGGGCCGTAAACGGTGAAAAAGCGGAGTCCCGTGCAGGGGATCCCGTAGAGAACCGCATAAGCATGGGCCATGAGTTCGTTGGCTTTTTTCGTGGCGGCATAGAGACTCACGGGATGATCGACGTTGTCGTGAACGGAGAAGGGCATCTTGGTGTTGCCGCCGTAAACGGAACTGGAGGAGGCGAAGACGAGATGGGAGACGCCGTGGTGGCGGCAGCATTCCAGGATGTTCAGGAATCCGGTAAGGTTGCTGTCGAGATAGGCGTAGGGATTGGTCAGGGAGTAGCGCACGCCGGCCTGGGCGGCCAAATGGACTACCAGCGGCGGTTTTTCCCGTAAGAACAGGTCCGTCATGGCTCCACGATCGGCGATGTCGAGGCGGGTGAACCGGAATCCCCTCTCCTTAGCCAGGATTCCCAGCCGGTCTTCCTTCAGCCGAACTTCGTAATAGGCATTGAGGTTGTCGATGCCGATCACCGTCCGCCCGGCGGACAGCAGCCGCCGGGAAAGATGGAAGCCGATGAAGCCCGCAGCGCCGGTGACGAGTATCTTGTCCATTTCAAAGACTCCAGTAACGGATGTCCAACCGCTCCGCCTCTGCGGCGGAAAACAGTCCTTTGACGTCCGCCACCACCGGCTTCCCGTTCCGGCATCGGCCGGCGATGTCCGCCAGACCCAACTGCCGGTATTCCTCGTGGGCCACGGCGACGATCACGGCGTCCATATCCGTTATCTCCTTCAGCGGGGTCAGCTCCAGGCGATAGTGGGAGAAGACTTCCGTGGTGTCGGCGTGGGGATCATGTGTAAAAACCTCGATTCCGTATCCCCTCAGTTCTTCGATGATGTCCACGACCCTGGTATTGCGGATATCGGGAATGTTTTCCTTGAAGGTCAGGCCCAGCACCGCCACCCGGGCCTTGCGCACCGGTTTGTCGGCGGCGATGAGCATCTTGACGGTATGGGCGGCGATGTATTTACCCATGCCGTCGTTGATCCGGCGGCCCGCCAGGATCATCTCCGGATGGTAGCCGAGGCTTTCCGCCTTGAAGGTCAGATAATACGGGTCCACGCCGATGCAGTGGCCGCCCACCAGTCCGGGCCGGAAGGGGAGGAAATTCCATTTCGTTTCCGCTGCCGCCAGCACCTCGCCCGTGTCTATCCCCAGGAGCTGGAAGATGATGGAAAGCTCGTTCATAAGGGCGATGTTGATGTCCCGCTGGGTGTTTTCGATGACCTTGGCCGCTTCCGCCACCCGGATGGACGAGGCACGGTAGATCCCCGCCCGGACCACCTTCCCGTAGATTCCCGCCAGGAGTTCCACCGTGTCGCCGTCGGAGCCGGAAACGATCTTGACGATGTTCTCCAGGGTGTGGACCTTGTCGCCGGGATTGATCCGCTCCGGGGAATAGCCGAGGGAGAAATCCCGTCCCAGGCGCAGTCCCGACTCCGCTTCCAGGATGGGCAGACAGACCTCCTCCGTGACACCGGGATAGACGGTGGATTCATAGACCACGCAGGCGCCCCGGGCCAGATGCCTGCCCACCAGGGCGGAGGCATTTTTCAGGGCGGCCAGATCGGGACGCCGGGAAACATCGATGGGGGTGGGCACGGCCACGATGATCAACCGGCATGACGCCAGCAGTGCCTCATCGCTCGTGAAGCGGACCCCCGCCGCCTTGAGCTGTTCCAAGCTCACCTCCATGGTCCGGTCGATGCCCTGCTTGAGCTCCCGAATCCGGGACTCCTGAACATCGAAGCCGGTTACGGAGAAATGCCGGGCCAGACCCACGGCCAAAGGCAGACCCACATAGCCCAGGCCCACCACGGCGATGCCCTCCTTTCGGTCGATGAAGTGTTTGAGCTTGGGTCTTCTGATGGTGGCCATAATTATCCTTTGGTCGTTTGAGGGGTTGTTTACCATGTCTCCAGGGTCCGGATGCAGGCCTCCAGGGTCTTTTCCATTTCTTCGAGGCCGTGGGCCAGGGAAAAGAACCAGGCCTCGAACTGCGAGGGAGGCGGATTGATCCCCTCCCGCAGCATCCCCTGGAAGAAACGCCCGAAGAGCTCCGTATCGGCGCTGCCGGCCGTGATCCAGTCATGGACGGGCCCGGGGGTGAAGAAGACGGTGAACATGGAGCCCACCCGGTTGATGGTTGTGGGGATCCCCCGCCGGTCGAAAAGCTCTTTCATCTCCGCGCAGAGGCTGAAGGCATTTCTGTCCAGCACCTCGTAGGCGCCCATGCTCTCCCGAAGTAGCATCAGGGTGGCCAGACCGGCGGCCATGGCCAAGGGATTTCCCGAGAGGGTGCCGGCCTGGTAAACCGGTCCCAAAGGTGCGAGGTTTTCCATAATGGCCCGCTTTCCCGCCACGGCGCCCACGGGGAGACCGCCACCGATGATCTTGCCTAGGCAGGTCAGATCCGGGGCGATTCCGATCATTCCCTGATATCCTCCCCAGGCGAGGCGGAAGCCCGTGATGACCTCATCGAAAATCAGCAGGCTGCCCGCGGCGGTAGTCAGCTCCCGCAACTGTCGGAGAAATCCCGGCCGGGGAGGAACGACGCCCATGTTGCCCGCCACGGGTTCCACGATCACGGCGGCGATTTCCGCGCCGTGCTTGGCAAAGGCGGCGGTCACGCTGCCGGGATCGTTGTACGGGAGGGTCATGGTGAGTTCCGCCAGCCCTTCGGGCACCCCGGGACTGCCGGGAATGCCCAGGGTGGCCACCCCGGAGCCCGCCTTCACGAGCATGGAATCGGTGTGCCCGTGATAACACCCCGTGAACTTGATGATCCTGTCCCGGCCGGTGAAGGCCCGGGCCAAACGGAGCGCCGTCATCACCGCCTCCGTTCCCGAACTCGTCATCCGGACCATCTCCATGTCGGGAAAGCCCTCGAGGATCAACTCGGCAAGCTCCACCTCCAGGGGCGTGGGTGCCCCGTAGCCGGTCCCTTTTCCTGCCTGATCCCTGATGGCTTCCAGGACGACCGGGTGTGCATGGCCGAGAATCAATGGCCCCCAGGAAAGGACATAGTCGATGTAATCCCTGCCGTCCACATCGGTGATCCGGGCGCCGCGGCCGGCACCGATGAACAGGGGGTTGCCGCCCACCGCCCGGAAGGCCCGGACCGGGCTGTTCACCCCACCGGGGATGGCTCTTTCCGCCCGGGCAAACCATGCTTGCGATCGCTCGTTCATGTGAAGTACTCCATAGAACTTTTTTTCAGTTCCTCCTCGCTTTTCAGGACCAGGTAGTCCTCTATTCCCGTTTCGGCGGCCAGCCGGGCGATCAGGGAGTCAAGATCTTCCCCTTTGCCGTGGACCATGGAGAAGAGGTTGTATCTCCCGAGGAAGGGAGGGGTCCGCTCATAGCAGTGCGTCACTTCCTTCCCGGCGGCCAGGATCTTACCCGCCGCCGCGATCCGTTCCGGCGGTGCCGCCCAGGCGATCATGGCGTTGTGGGTGTATCCCACCCGCTGATGGCGTATGACGGCGCCGAATTTGCGCATTTTGCCCCGTTGCAGAAAGGAGGAGATCATGGTCAGGATCTCCTGTTCCGTATGCCCTGTGGCCGCGCCTATTTCCTGGAACGGCCGGCTGACCAGCGGGATGTCCCCCTGGAGGAGGCGGGCGACTTGTCTTTCCCTGGCTGAAAACATACATCCTTTCCCGGCGGATTTGCGCAGCTTGCCATGCGGAGGTCGTCTATAACACAATTGATACATAGATCGCCAAATATTTCTTGACATCTCATCGCCGCTCTTATATGAGAGCCACGTTAATGTTATACTGGCGGCGGAGGTTGCCGGAAGATCACGGAAGGGGGTGAGGGAGAAGCGTCGCAGAGAGACAAATTGCCTTTCGTTTTGGATTTAGGAGATCAAAAATCAAATTAAAGGAGGAAAGAGATGAAAAAAGGTTTGGTAAGAGGCATTCTGGGCTTGGTATTGGCGTTGATGGTTGCTCCTTTCGCGATGGCGGCCGAAGCGGCGGCGCCGGGTGGGGCCGTTGATTACACCAAGGCGATCATTCTGGGTTGCAGCGTGCTGGCGGCCGGACTGGCCATGGGTATCGGCGCGGTCGGTGCGGGACTCGGTCTCGGGCAGGCAACCAGCGGGGCCAACAATGCCGTAGGTAGAAATCCCGAAGCCCAGGGTAAAATCATGCTTACCATGATGGTCGGTATGGCCATGACCGAATCCGTAGCCATCTACGCATTGGTCGTTTCCCTCGTCATTCTGTATGCCAATCCGCTGCTCAAGTTTGCCGGCATTGGCGGTTGATCGACACCTGCATATTCCGTAATTATCGAAAAGGGAAAAGGGGCACTAAAAACAGACTCCTTTTCCCTTTTCTTTTTGTCTTTCCCCCTGCTCAACCCACCGTTTTCTTTCCGAGTCTCCTTCCTCGGATGATCAGCCAGCCATAGACGCCGCCGTTAATCAGGAGAACCGCCAACCCGAGCATTATCTGTTCCCGACGGGTGATGTGCGTGGGGTAGATCAGACCCACGACGTACCTTTCCACGAAGTCCGAGTGATAGACCGGGCTGCCGCCACGGCGGCGCAACCAGTTCTCCAGGGGGGTGAGGGGGCATACCCAGCCGTTGAGCTCCACCAGGGCGCCCCAGAGGACGGCCGGGACGTGAAGCCGGGCCCAGATCCGCCGCCAGAGTACCAGTCCTCCGCCGGCAATGACGAACAGGATGAAGAGCAGATGAATAATGACCACAGTATCTGCGAGAAATGGATATGGCATCGGGATCCCCCACAAACACAATGTGGCAGATGTTTCCTGCCGGGCCTGCAATTCGGGGAGTGGGCGGTTCGCCCTCCGGGCGTTGATTATTTCTTGACGACATCGTAAAAAGCCCATATGCGGCGTTGCGCTTCATCCTTCGTCACTGCGACGTACGTCCAAGTACGCCTCATTCCTCAGGATTTGCGCGCCTTGCCTCTGGAGCTTTTTTACTTCGTCGTCCAAACGATGACTTTTTACGAGTTCATCATTTCTTGGGGTAGCCTACCGACTGGGCGAAAATGATCCGCTGCTCCGGTTTGAGTTTCATGGCCTGGGCGAGGGCCGTCCGATCCACCGTTCCCCGGGCCACGGTGGCCAGTCCTTCGGAGGCGCAGTAAAGATATACGTTCTGGCCGATGAAGCCCGCATCCACCGCCGAGTAAAGATCCTTCACCTCGCTGGAGGCGTTTTCCATCCGGTTGTAATCCGCCACGTAGATCAAGTTGAGAGGCGCCTCCCGGACATAGGCCTGGGAACCCGTCAGGGCGCGGATGTCCTGGGCGAGCACGGGCTGCAACTGGTGTTTTCGGGGATCGTAAAGATAAAGTCCTTTGGCGGTGGCCACATAGATGTCGATCTCCTGCCAGTTTCTGGCCGAGGGCGCAGTGCGTTTCCCCGACTCGGGCCGGTTGATGCCGGCGGCACTCCACAGCAGGTTGGAGATTACCCGGATCGGCAGCTTGCGATTGCTGAATTCCCGGGAGGATTTGCGATCCTTCAGGACATGCATGAGCAGCCGGCCGCTGTCCATCTGGGGCTTGACCAGGGGGATGATCTTGAATTCCTGGGCAAGGGCGGGTTCGGGTAAAAAGAAAAGAACCAGCAAAATTGAACCGAGCAAGGATATTCGCCTCTGCATGACACCCTCCTTTTCCGACTTCTATACTCCACCCGCCCCGATCTGGCAAACGTTATTTGCGAAGGCGTTTTTCCTGTTGACGATGAGCGCTTTTTTTGTGGATAAGATATTATCCGGCATCACGAACGGGTGAGGGATGATGAATGACGGAAAACGAAGATACCTATTGGGGCCGTTTTGCCCGCACTTATGACCACGATACGGATTATGTCGTGGGCAGGGCCCTCCGTCGCGCCCTGTTCCGGATGGTGGCGGCGGAAAGGGAACCGGGACACGTCCTCGAGTGCGGCTGCGGCACGGGTTTTTTCACCCGTGCCCTTGCCGGACGGGCGCCGAGCATCTTGGCTACCGATCTTTCCGGAGAGATGCTGGCGGCGGCCCGGGAACGCCTGAAAGGCCTTTCCGGCATCTCGTTCCTTCAGATGGATTGCGAGGGTCGCACCTTCCCCCCCACGACCTTCGACACCGTTTTGATGGCCAACCTGCTCAATACCGTTTCCCGGCCGCTCCAGGCCCTGCGGGAGGCCTACCGTGTCCTGAAATACGGTGGGGTGCTGATTGCCGTGGCCTACACGGATTACGGTGTTGATATCCTGGAAAAGATAGAAATCAGCAAGAGATACCTGGAAAAGTTCGGCCCGCCGCCGCCGGGGGGCTTGAACAATTATTCTCCGCCACAACTGGAAAGTCTCGTTCGGAAAGCCGGTTTCGACATCGACCGTCTCGAGGTGCTGGCAGACAAGGCCAAGGCCATCTACGTCCGGGCAATAAAGAACGTCATGATTTGCGACGGCGAGGCCGTAATTTCATAAACGATATCGCCGTCCTTCGGACGTGGAGGGGGGAATGCGTCCCCTCCTTCGACTTTTATGAGGCGAACTATTCCCCATACATACCGTCGATGATATCCCGGTACTTTTCGTTTATGACCTTGCGCTTGAGCTTCATCGTCGGCGTCATCTCGCCGTCCTCCTGGGTGAAGGCCTTGGCGAGGAGGCGGAACTTCTTCACTTTTTCGAATCCCGCCAGCTCCCGCTGATTCTGTTCGATCCGCTCCTGATAGAACTGGACGATCTCGGGATGCCCGATGAGATCCTCCCGGGAGTTGTAGGGGATATTCCGGCTTTTCGCATAATCCTCCAGGGCGTCGAAGGCCGGAACGATCAGGGCGGAGACATATTTGCGCTCGTCGCCGATGATGGAGATCTGTTCGATGAAATGATCCTTGCCGATGGTGGTTTCGATGAGCTGGGGGGCGATATACTTGCCCCCGGAGGTCTTCATCAGGTCCTTGATCCGGTCGGTGATGGTCAGGTAGCCGTCTTCCAGGACGCCCACGTCCCCCGTCTTGAACCAGTGATCTTCAAATACCTCTGCGGTCGCTTCCGGTTTCTTGTAGTAGCCCTTCATGACCGTTTCCCCCCGGACGAGGATCTCGCCGTTGGGGGCGATTTTGACATCCACCCCGTAGATCGGCTTGCCCACCGTGCCGGGCCGGTAATGGTACTCCTCATGGCAGGTGACCGTAGCCGTGGTTTCCGTGAGGCCGTAGCCGTATTTGATCGGGATGCCCACGGCATGGAAGAATTCCTCGATGTGTTTGGAGAGGGGGGCGCCGGCGCAGGGGAAAAACCGGATCCTGCCGCCGACGATGTCGCGGAGCTTGAGCAGCACCAGCTTCTCGGCGATGCGGTGTTTGAGCCTAAGATCCCAGGGTAGGGGCTGCTTTTCCTTGACGCGGCGGTAAACCCGGTCTCCCAGCTCCACGGCCCACATAAAGAGTCGTTTCTTGGAGGGCGGCGCCTTTTCGAGCTTTTCGAAGATCGCCCCGTAGATCTTTTCATAGAAGCGCGGCACGGCGCACATGATCGTCGGCTTCACCTCCTGGAGATATTCCACGATCTTGCCCGTATCGTCGCAGTAGTTGACCACCATGCCGTTGCCCAGGGCGAAATAGGTCCAGGCCCGCTCGAAGACATGGCTCAAGGGCAGAAAACACATGGAGATGTCCTGATCGCTTACGGAGAGGCGTTTTTCATGGGCCTGAAAGGAAAAATAGAAATTGGAGTGGTGGAGCATGACGCCCTTGGGCTCCCCGGTGGTCCCGGAGGTGTAGATGAGGGTGGCCAGATCGTTCATGTCCGCCCGTTTCAACCGGGCCGCCAGTTCCTGCTCCCGGGTCGATTTGCGTCCCAGGGCGAGGAGATCTTGCCAATACATGGCCTGGTCGTTACCGGCCAGGGGGATCGTTTTGTCGAAGACGACGATCTTCTTGAGATATGGGGAGACGCCGAGCAACGACACCGCCTTGGCGTACTGCTCGCCGCCGCCGACGAAGAGCACCGAAATCTCCGCTTCGTTGACGATATATTCGGTCTGCTTTGCCGTGTTGGTGGCATAGACGGGGACGGAGACGCCGCGGATGCTCAGGATGGCGAAGTCGGCGAGGGTCCATTCCGGACGGTTCTGGGAGAAGATGCCCACCATGCCTCCCTCGGGAACACCCAGCTCCAGGAGCCCCTTGGCGGCGTCGCGGATCTGCGCGTCCGCCTCCTGCCAGGAAATGTCTTGCCAGACACCGTTTTCACGGTAGCGCAGGGCGGTCCGACCCCCGTATTTTTTTGCCAGTTTGCCCACCATCAGGGCCAGATGCTTCTCGGGCATAGCTCCTCGCTCCTTTCTCCTGCGGACGAATTTGCCGGGAAGGTGAGACTTTCGTTTACCGGCTTTACATCGTTATATAAATGGCAACCCACGAGAAGTCAAAGGCAATTTTATTGATAATACTGAATATTGTTTGACGGCGTCCGGTTTTTCCCCTATAATCGCCGCCGTTTCACCGTTGGGGAGAGAAAATGTTAGGGGAATTCGACACCTCGAGAATCGCCATCATCGGTCCGGGACGTCTGGGAACGTCCTTTGCCTACAAGTTCGGCCGGGACAACAAACGGGTGACGATCTACTACCACGACGCCGAGGTATGCCGGGCGATCAACCGGGAACATCTCAATCCCAAGCATCTGACCGAGGACCTGGCCAAACGTCTGGGGGGTATGGACAACGTCCCGCGCCTCGCCCCCAAGGTTTATGCCACCAACAACCTGGAACGGGTCGTGGACGACAACGACATCATCGTCCTGTGTCTCACCATGAACAAACTTCCGGAATTCCTGAACTATCTCAAACCTCTCATGGAAAGGAAGCCCGGTGACACCTGTCTGATTTCCCCTATCAAGGGATTGACCTCCGACGAGATCACCAAGGAACTCATCACCCCCTCCCAACTCATCCACAACAACCTGAGCGGTCTTCGGGACAAATATGAAATCGTCTGCATCGGCGGCCCTTTTTTCGATGTGGATATCGCCCTGGGAAACCCCGTGTGTGTCACCGTGGCCGGGAAGAAGGGCCCGGCGAATCTCATCCGGGAGGAACTGATCCGCCACAACCGCAGAGAGTTGACCTCCTATTACAACTTCGATATCGTCGGGGTGGAGGCCTGCGGCTCCCTGAAGAACGTCGTGGCCAACATCAAGGGGGTGACCGATTCCCTGGAGCTCGGGGATTCCATCCCCGGAACGATATTCGCCCGCTCGGGCGTCGAGATCCGTTCTCTGTCCATGCTCCTCGGGGGCAGCTTCCAGGCCTTTCACAGTCAGGCCGGGGTGGGGGACATGTATGTTACCGTGTCCTCCATGGCCAGCAAGAATTACCGCTACGGCAAATACTTCTATGAAATGTACAGCGGCAATCCCATCGAAACGGACCGGAAGGTGCTGGCCCGGATCGACGGCACGCCGGAAGGACCCAATACGATCCGCAACGTCCATCGCTATCTGGAAAAGAAAAACATGTACAGTCCCCTGTTCCATTGCGCCTACAGGATCTTCAACGAGGGGGGAACCCGGCACGACATCAAGGAAATGATCATCCAGGCCTGTCAGTTCGACAAACGGGTCAAGGAGTTCATCGGTCCCGTCTCCCGTTTTTTCTACCGCCTGATCCCCAATCTCTGGTACCGGCGGCATAAGGGGATGATGTCCAACTGGGATGTTTAGGACGTTCGACGGAGTCGGCGGCGATTCTTTCCCGTTCGGGAGATGCTGTATATCATCGATCATGACCTGCGGCGAGTGGAGACCCTGACCGCAGGATAGAACTGCCGGCGGCCGTATCTCGATGGGGAAACCGACCGTGACGCACCGTGAAAAATTTCATTGACTTTTTCAATTTGGTCATGATAGACGAAGCGGCAATTTTCGGAGGATCGGCAAGCTAACATATGGACGGCATGAAGAAAACGATCAATAAATTCTGGTGGTGGCGGGCTTACATGGTCTGCCCGCGCTGAGACGTCAACATAGGTCGTGGGCAGGGAAGGACCTTCCCATGACGAAAACGGAAAAGCAAGCCATGGGAATGACCCATGGCTTTTTTATTTGCCTCGCATCGTCGGAGACGCGGCGGGGTTTTGCACGGACAATAATTTGTAAAGGAGACATACTATGGAACCCATCAAGGTATTGCTGGAAGATCAGGAGATTCCCCGGCAGTGGTACAACATCCAGGCGGACCTGCCTACCCCCATGCGTCCGCCTCTCCACCCGGCCACAGGAAAACCCGTCCAACCCGAGGACCTGGCGCCGATTTTCCCCATGAATCTCATCGAACAGGAAGCCACCACCCAGCGCTGGATCGACATTCCCGAAGAAGTCCTGGAGAAATACCTGCTCTGGCGTCCTTCGCCCCTCTGTCGGGCCCGCAATTTCGAGAAACTTCTCGATGCCCCGGTGAAGATCTTCTACAAAAACGAAGGCGTAAGCCCGGCGGGTTCCCACAAGCCCAACACCGCCGTTCCCCAAGCCTATTACAACAAGGCCTTCGGGATCAAGCGGCTCTCCACGGAGACCGGCGCGGGACAGTGGGGCAGCGCCCTGTCCATGGCCTGTCAGATGTTCGGCCTGGAATGCCGGGTCTTCATGGTCCGGGTCAGTTACGAGCAGAAACCCTACCGGCGGATGATGATGAGCGTCTGGGGGGCGGAGTGTATCCCCAGTCCCAGCAACATCACCGAGGCCGGCCGGAACGTCCTGGCGGAGCATCCCGACTCTCCGGGAAGCCTGGGCATCGCCATCAGCGAGGCCATCGAAGATGCGGTGTCCCATCCCGGTTCCCGCTATTCCCTGGGCAGCGTCTTGAACCACGTCCTTCTCCACCAGACCATCGTGGGTCTCGAGGCCCAGAAACAGTTCGCCAAGCTCGGCCTCTATCCCGACGTGGTCATGGGCTGCGCCGGCGGCGGCAGCAATTTTGCCGGAATCTCCACCCCCTTCGTCTGCGACAAGATTCACGGTCGGGACATCAAAATCGTCGGCGCCGAACCTACCGCCTGTCCCACCCTGACCCGGGGTCCCTTCGCCTACGACTTCGGCGATCTGGCGAAAAAGACGCCGCTGCTGCCCATGTACACCCTGGGACACGACTACGTGCCCGCCCCGATCCACGCCGGCGGCCTTCGTTATCACGGCATGGCCCCCATCGTCAGCCACCTGGTGAAGGAAAATCTTGTGGAGGCCCGGGCCTATCATCAGCTCGACACCTTCCAGGCCGGCGTCATGTGGGCCCGGAGCGAGGGGTTCATCCCCGCCCCGGAGACCAATCACGTCATCGCCGCCGTGGTCGATGAGGCCCGGCGGGCCAAGGAGGAGGGGAAGGAGAAGGTCATCCTCTTCAACTGGAGCGGTCACGGGATGGTGGATCTGGCCTCCTACGAGGCCTACCTGTCGGGCAAACTCATCCCCCATGAACTGCCCGACGAGGAAATCGCCCGGGCGCTCCGGGCTATCGAGGGCTTCCCGAAACCGTAGGGAAAAACCGGTGGCACGTCCCGTTTTTTTTAAGTGAGCAGGGGGCAGACGCTTTGATCTGTCCCCTGTTTTTTTGTCGTTTCCCGCCGTCCGGCGAATTTGTTGCAGACAGCGGTGACATTTTGCGGTAATGTCGCAGGTGACGGATGCGGATGGGGGGGGGGAGAGGGATACAAAATGAGCGATATGACAAGCTATGACGACAGGGAAATCCGCTGTCCCAAGCTCGGGCATGAGCTCACCTTTGCCTACTGCCGACGGGAGGGGGGGGATCTGCCCTGTGCCCGGGTGATCCTCTGCTGGGAAGTTTTTTTTCCCGTGGAGGACTTTCTTCGGGAGGTCCTGTCGCCGGAGGACTGGGAGGCTTTCTGTCGCCGGACCCCGCCGGACAAACTGACCAGCCTCCTCGATCTGATCGCTCGGGCTAAAGCCGTGAAAGGGAAATAATGGACTGAAATCTGGAGGTTAACCAAAATTTCTTTCCTTTCCGGGGGAAAGTATCCAAGAGGTTGACTGTTTCCAACCCCTTGAAGAGAAGGGAACGTTGAACCTCCTGCGGGTCAGGGAACGATGGGAGATAAAAAGATGGTTGCAGGGGATTTCCGCCCCCTGGCGGACCGGATGCGGCCCCGGCGCCTGGATGAATATGTGGGACAGAAGCATCTGTTAGGCAAGGACAGCCTCCTGCGCCGGGCCATCGCCGAGGACCGGCTGTTCTCCATGATCTTCTGGGGACCGCCGGGATCGGGTAAGACGACCCTGGCCCGGATCATCGCCCACGAGACATTTTCTCATTTCACGAGTTTTTCCGCAGTGTTGTCCGGGGTGAAGGAGATCCGGGCCGTTGTCGAGGAGGCCCTCGTCCGGCGGGATCAACAGGGGAGGAAAACCATCCTCTTCGTGGACGAGATCCATCGCTTCAACAAGGCACAGCAGGACGCCTTTCTCCCCCATGTGGAAAGCGGCCTCATCACCCTCATCGGGGCCACCACGGAGAATCCCTCCTTCGAGGTCATCGCCCCGCTCCTGTCCCGCTCCCGGGTCATGGTCCTCAAGCCCTTCACCGAGGAAGAACTGGCGATCATGATCCGCCATGCCCTCCAGGATAAGGAGCGTGGTTTGGGGGCGGCGGGCCTGGAAATCGAGCCGGAGGCCCTGGAAGCGATTGTCTGGTCCGCCGACGGCGACGCCCGGGCCGCCCTGAACAACCTGGAGGCCGCGGCATCCCTGCTGGCGGGTCCGGACATCGAGACGGATGCCGACGCGGGACAACGCCTCCTCACCAGGGAAATGGTCGCCCGGGCCTTGCAGAAAAAGGCGTTGCGATACGACAAGGCGGGCGAGGAGCATTACAATCTCATCTCCGCCTTCCATAAAAGCCTGCGGGGAAGCGATCCGGATGCCGCCATCTACTGGCTGGCCCGGATGCTGGCGGCCGGGGAGGATCCGCTCTACATCGCCCGGCGCATGATCCGCTTCGCCTCCGAAGATGTGGGCAACGCGGATCCCCGGGCCCTGACCCTGGCCCTGGACGCCATGCAGGCCTTTCATTTTCTCGGTGCACCCGAAGGGGAACTGGCCCTCGTTCAGGCGGCGGTCTATCTGGCCACGGCCCCGAAGAGCAATGCCCTGTATGTCGCCCACGGCCGGGTGCAGGAAACGATCCGCCGGACGGGGACCCTGCCCGTGCCCCTCCATATCCGCAACGCCCCGACCAAGTTGATGAAAGAGCTCGACTACGGAAGGGATTACCGCTACGCCCACGATTACCGGGACGCCTACGCGCCCCAGGATTATCTGCCCGAGAAACTGGCGCCGGCAGATGCCCGTTTTTACGTCCCTACGGACCGGGGCTACGAAAAGACCATCGGCGAACGCCTGGCGTACTGGCGCCGCCTGCGGGAAAAAATGTCGGGAAAACCCTGATGATGTTCATCTCCGCTTCGACTTGGCAAACAGATGGGGATCCCGGAGATTTAATCCTGATTCTTTCCCTTGCCTTTGCCTCCCTTGTCCTTGCCTTTTCCCTTGCCTTTGCCGCCGCCCTTGCCGTCGCCGGGGCCATAGAGATCCTGTCCCCGTTTCAGGGCGTGAAATTCCGCTGACCCGGGTTTGATGCCCAGGCTTTTGGCCAGAGCGCCCCAGCCCTTTTTCTTTTCCGCCTTATACTTGGACAGGACGTACTCGGGAGGGTGATGGGACATCTCACCCAGCCGCAGAACCATATAGGCGTCCGCCGGTTTGGCTACATTACCGATGACGGCATCGATGCGGGCATCGCCGATCTGGAAGCGTGTGGCCAGTTTCGCGCGAAAACCGGAGGGATCCGCCTGGGCCTGCAGGTTGAAATCGCGGACCCAGTCGAAATCGCCGGCGACGGCCGGGGAGGCCGCCAACAGGCAAACCGTGACGACAGCAAACACAATCCTCAATGTTTTCATGTGTCCTCCTTGTGAAGGTTGGTGATAGTCTATGTATTTATAGCAGGTCATCAGGGAAACGGCAATGTCGTCAAAAGCACCACTTCTTATACTTCAAACACCTTGAAGCCCCCGGGCGGGAACAAAGAAGGGTAAAATATTCGAGAGCTTGACGAAATATTCATGGAACCGCTGGACAAAGAACTCGCTACCGTTGCCAACCGGCGAGGAGTGTGCAAGGCATTTTCCGCCACCCCCTCCGTCCCGGAAAAAAGAAAAAAAATGGGGAGACTTGTCGTCTCCCCGCGTCCAGGAGGAATATGGGTTTTTACTGTCGGCTGATCATGCCCGTTTGTTCAACCGAGTAATTAGTTTTCTTACCCTCTTTACAAGCATATCCTATGCCAAAAATCATCACCGTTTTTGCGTTTGTAATATATTGATATTGTTGAAATATATTCAGTCTGGGGAAGGGAGGTCACCATGGGAAGGCGGCAATGATTGTCGCCGGTAAACCGGGTATTCGATTATTTATGAATAATAATGATGGTTTAAGCTGCATGACCATTTTCTTCCAAGGGCGACAAAAATGTCGAAACGAGATTTGTGATTGACTTTCCCTTTGAATCGCCTATGATGCGACAGCATTGCCAAAAAATCCTCAGAGCAAGCGGAACGATACAATAGTGACCCCGTCGGAAAAAATCGTCTGGCAGGACCGGAAGGCAAAGGAAAGCAGGCCCTTTCTCCAACCTATTGCCGTGGCCATTGTCTGTGTGGTGTTTCTCCTCCTCATCCTCATCATGGGGATTATGGATCTGCGGCGTCTGGACAACACCCTGGTAGGCATCCTGGAAAACCGCGCCCAGGGGATTGTGGAGGTGGTGCAGCGCTTGGCCCAGGAAAACCTCAACAACCTGGTCCAGGCTTCCCAGCGGGAAGAAAAACGTCCTTTCGTCCCCGTAGAGCAGGAGGCCTTTTCGCCCCAGAAACTCCTCATCAACGCCCTGGTGCAGTTGGGGCAGGAGGTGGATCTGCACTGGAAGAAGGAGCGGCTGAGCGGTTCCTATCTGCGCAAATACGCCGAAGAGAAAGGCATCTGGTTGATCGCCGTCCTGAATCGCCAGGGGAAGCCCATCTTTCAGAGCCGCGCCTTGCCGGCGGGTCTTGTGGAGGGGAATCCCGCCCCCAAACTTACCCTGGAACTCCTGAACCAGTTGGGCAAGGAGAAGAAGGCGGGGTTTATCGCCTTGCGACGCAAGGATGGGAGCGGCACCGTCATCATCGCCCTCGATCCCGACGGTTTGCGTTTCTGGGGCACGAAGGTCTCGGTGGAAAAGGCCCTGCAGGAACTGGGAGGGGGTCGCAGTCAGGGGTTGGCGTATTTCATGATCACCGACACCCGGGATAAGGTTCTGGCCAGCGCCGGTGATCTGCCGGAAAAGTGGCAGGCCGGAGAGATGCCTATTCCCGAACTACTGGCCGGCAGTCGGCCCATCGCCAGCAGAAAGGTTGTCTATCGGGATCGGGCCCTCCTCGATGTCGCCGTGCCGGTCCATCTGAACAACCAGACGGCGGGCATCGCCCGGATGGGTCTGGAGCGGGAGGAGATGGAGCGGATTCTGGCGGAAAACGGGAAGAATATCGCCATTTTCATGGGGCTCACCATGCTGATCGCCTTTCTGTCCATGTGGGTCCTGTACATGAATCAGAACCGTCATCTGGAGGGCATCGTCACCATGGAGCGGCGTCTCGAAAAGGCGGAGCGGCTCTCGGCGCTGGGTCAACTGGCTGCCGGGGTCGCCCATGAGATCCGCAACCCCCTCAATGCCATCAGCATGGCCAGCCAACGCCTCAAAAGGGATTTCATTCCCGCCGATGCGCACAAGGAGCGGGAATTCCAGACCATCACCGGGGTGATCAGGGACGAGATCCGTCGCCTGAACGGCATCATCGAAGAATTTCTCACCTTTTCCCGGAGCCGTCGTCTCGATCTGCGGGAATACCCCGTGACGGACGTCCTCCAGAAGATCGTGAATCTCCTGCGGGAAGAGACCGCCGCCAAGGGCATAGTCCTGGAAACGCGCTGGTCCGAACCTTCGCCGGTGATTCCCATGGATATGGACAAACTCCAGCAGGCGCTCCTGAACTTCATCAAGAATGCCGTGGAATCCATCTCCGGCGGGGGGCGGGTGACCCTGTCGGTGAGTCCGGAAAAGAAGGGCTGGATCAAAATTTCCATTGTGGACACCGGCTGCGGGATGACGGCGGAGGAAATGGAACACATCTTCAGCCCCGAGTACACGACCAAGGAAAAAGGTCTGGGATTGGGACTTCCCCTGTCCCATGAGATCATCCGCGGTCACGGTGGGGAAATCCGGGTTACGAGCCGGAAGGATGAGGGGACGACTTTCGAGATCCTCCTGCCCACGGAAAAGCCGGGGAACAAGACTTCCTGAGGGAGCAAATATATGAAGGCGCTGAATATCCTCATCGTGGAGGACGGACAATCGCAACGGGAGATGCTCAGGGATTTTCTGATCCAGGAGGGGCATCTCGTGAAGGAGGCGGAGAACGGCGAGAAGGGGGTGGCCATGGTCCGGAGCGGACAATTCGATCTCCTGCTGCTGGACTACAAGATGCCCGGCATGGACGGCATGCAGGTCCTCCAGACGGTGAAGGAGATAAATCCGGAGATCGACGTGGTGATCATCACCGCCTACGGCACCATCGAAACCGCCGTGGATGCCATGAAGGCCGGGGCCATAGACTACATCACCAAACCCATAGAGTTCGACGAATTGCTCCTGTTGGTGGAACGGGTGGCGGAGCGCCGTACCCTGATCAAGGAAAACGAGATCCTCAAAAAGGAACTCCGGGAAAAGGGGGTGACCACGGATTCCATCGTTTACCGGAGCCCCAAAATGGAAGCCCTGATCAACATGGCCGGCCGGGTGGCCGCCAGTCGGGCGACCATCCTCATCCAGGGGGAGAGCGGTACCGGTAAGGAACTTTTCGCCCGCCTGATTCACCACTTAAGCCCCCGGG
>JAGPFL010000119.1 GCA_018056545.1 Syntrophobacterales bacterium | reverse complement strand
GGCATGGCGGCCAGACCGACGGTGGATATGTAGCCGACGGCGGCAACAAGATATGTGAAGATAAGCAATACGTTGTGGATTTTATACCAACGCTTCATTCGTTTCGATAGGTGGCCAGCGCCCGGAGCATCTTCAGCTTATCCTCCCGGGTTTTTCCCGGTCCGTACATATCTCCGTCAAGTCTCAGGATAACCGGTCGCATGTCATCCAAGGACTCTTTGATCAGAAAACACAAATGCGACAGCTTGATTTCTAGGTCTTTTCCCGGCAGCAGGGCGATATCGAGGAACAGGGGTTCCATCGCCGCGGCGCTAAAATCCTTGGTCTTGAAACTTCCGGTACGGGCGCTGGCCTTCCAGTGTATAAAGCGCAACGGATCGCCGGCCTGATAATCCCGCACCGAGAAGATCTCTCCCTCGAAACCCTTTTCTTCCCGGTAGGTCTCCCCCCCGTCACGGCGACGTTTCCCTTCGTCCCCCGGGAAAAAAGATCTCTGGGGATGAGGGAACACGATCACCTCCTGTTCGGGGGAAGATACTTTCTTGTAACGGATGAAAAAACCGAAGGGAAAGGGACTGGAAAGGTAAACGGCGGGCAACGAATGACTTCCCCGGGGGCCGCTGCGCCACGAGCAAAGGCCGGTGGTGCTCCGTCCGGCATAGACAAAGGGAAAGAACACCTTACCCTCCCGGCCTCCCGCCCAGATGAGAAATGCCGGATAGCGGCGTCGGGCATTAAGAAGATGGATGAACAACGGCGTCTCGCTTTCGGCATACACCTCCTCAGGAACGGTGTAGGAGATTTTCAGACGGGCGAGATTGTGACGCCCGAATACTCCCGATACGACCAGGAAGCTCAACAGGGCCGCCACCAACAGATAGATTAGGTTGTTGCCGGTATTGACGGCGGCAATGCCGAGAAACAAGGTCAGGATGATGTACACCCAGCCCGCGGCGGTGATCCGGATCACACCGGGACGGCGATTTCGTCGAGGAGGGATTTTACGAACTCCTGCTTGGCCAAATTCTCGTATTCCGCTTTCATGAGAATACGGTGTGGGATGGTATAAGGGGCCAGTTCCCGGATATCTTCCGGAATGACGTAATCCCGGCCGCTGAAAAATGCCAAGGTCCGGGCCGCCGTAGAAATGGCCAGGGAGCCGCGCGTGGAAATTCCGGCGCGCACATAGGGATGATTGCGGGTAAGCGCGGCGATTTTCAACATGTAATCGTATATCTTTTCCGACATGTAAACACCATGCCTGATCGTTTCATGAATGGCCAGGACTTCCTCCCGATCAATGATGGTTTCCATCCCCTCCAGCTCCTGACGGCTGCTTCCCTGCTTCAGGATTTGCCTTTCTTCCTCCGGGGAGGGATAGCCGATGCTTATCTGCATCATGAAACGATCCATCTGTGACTCCGGCAGGGGAAAGGCACCGAAGTGTTCCACAGGATTCTGGGTGGCAATTACAAAGAAGGGTTGGGGATGGCGGTATGTTTTTCCCTCGATGGTGGTCTGTTTCTCCCCCATGGCCTCCAGAAGGGCGCTCTGAGTTTTGGGCGTGGCCCGGTTGATTTCATCCACCAGGACGATATTGTTGAATATAGGTCCGGGATGAAAGACAAACTCCCCGGTATTTTTGCTGTAAATGGAAACACCGGTTATATCGGTCGGCAAGAGGTCGCTCGTGCATTGAATGCGGCCGAAACTCAGACCCAGCACCCGGGAGAGGGCCAGCGCTAAGGTGGTTTTGCCCAGACCGGGGATATCCTCGATAAGGAGATGCCCCCGGGAGCAGCAGGTAATCAACGCCAGTTTCAGGGCCGTTTCCTTGCCATAGAGGTAGCGCGACAGATAATCGACGATCCGGACGATCTTGTCGTTTTTTATTTCCATGCCAGACATGCCGCACCCAGGGCACCGTTGATCTGTGCGTAAGGGGAAACCATGACGGGCACTGCCAGCTTTTCCGCCAAGGCCTTTACCACCCCCTTGTTTTTCGCCACCCCTCCCGTCATCATCACCGGCCCCCGCAGACCGATCCTTTTGGCCATCGCCGCCACCCTGGTGCCGATGGCCTCATGGATTCCCGCTACGATATCTTCCCGGGGAGCTCCTTTGGCGATGAGGGAAATCACTTCGGATTCGGCAAAGACGGTGCAAAGACTGCTGATTTTTGCCGGTTCGGACGCCTTCAAGGAAAGATCCCCAAAATCTTCCAGGTTTACCTCCAGCGCCCGGGCCATTACCTCCAGAAATCGCCCCGTTCCGGCGGCGCATTTGTCGTTCATGGTGAAGTTGCCGACCTTCCCGTTGTCGTCCAGGAGGATGGCCTTGCTGTCCTGTCCGCCGATATCGATAATGAAACGTATTTCCGGATTCTGGTGATAGGCGCCGGCGGCATGACAGAGGATCTCGGTCAGCGTCCCGTGCGCCATGGACACCCCTTTGCGGCCGTAACCCGTGGCGATGATTCTTCGTACCTGTTCCGCGGTGATATTCGCCGCCGATAGGACATCCTCGTACACCCTGCCTGCGGCGGCCTCCACATTGTATCCGGTGAAAATCACTTTCGAGGCATAAAGAAGGCCGTCTCTCATCAGCGCCGCCTTGGTAGTTATTGAGCCGACGTCTATGCCCATGGTGTAAATCGTCTTTTCCTCACTAGATGTGTACATAAGATCTTCTCATAGTTTTGCCGCAACGGGAGCGATAGATATTTCTTTCCTCCTTAAGAGCGCCCCGCAGAAGGTCAGGACCGTGATCGGTTCCGTGTACAACACACCGGATATTCATAGATACGATCTTTCGGGATAATGAAGGCGCAACCCGCACAGATTTTGATATTCTCCTTAGCCATCCGCATTTTCTCCGGTGTCTACTTAACATAAAGGCTCTTTTTTTTCACCCTTAAAAAGGCTTTATTATGTTGACTAATCGCCGGAAATTTAATAGTATTCAAATCAATATTACATTTCTCATCCGCTGCTTTTCCCCATAGACAGGATTTTCAACCAAACCGTTTCTTGGCTCGACTGGAGGTAGGATCATGGATTTAGTTCCTTTTTTCCAAACCACGGAAATTCTCTCCGATCTGAAGCCCGAAGACATTGCCTTTCTCGCGGAAAGTTCGAATCTGATCGAATGCCCGGAAGGCACGGTCATCATCAGCATCGGAGACAGCGGTCGTTACCTCTGGGTCGTCTATGAGGGAGAGGTCGATGTCAGTCTGCCTGACGAACTTGGGAAGGAAAGGATCCTGGCGTCATTGGAGCGGGGTTCGTTCTTCGGGGAGATGTCCATTCTCTCCGGCGAGCCGGCCGCCGCCAATGTCACCGCCTCCCGGAACAGCAAAGTGGTCCGGATTCCCCGGGACATCATTTCGCAGGTCATCGCGCGGAACCCCAAGGCCCTGATGAAAGTGACGAAGATCATCACCCAGCGCCTCCTTGAGGATGAAAAATTTATCGAAGAGGTCAAACAGCGCCGCCTCGCCCACCGACAGAGTGAAGACCCCTACGATCTGAATTTCTCCTCCGTATCCGAACCGATGAAAATTCTCGTGGTGAACAGCGGCAGTTCTTCCCTGAAGTATTCTTTCTTCGACACCGTGAAAAAGGAATCGCTCCTCGACGGGCTGGTGGAAAAGATCGGTTCCGGAAAGGCCTCTCATGTCATAAAGAAATCCGACGTAAAAACCGTGCTTTCCGGGGGAGAGTCCATCGCCACGGTAAGCGACGCCTTTCATGCCATGGTGAACGTACTGAAGGACGCCGAGCATGGGGCCGTGGGCGATATCCGGGAAATCTCCGCCGTGGGTCATCGCGTAG
>JAGPFL010000037.1 GCA_018056545.1 Syntrophobacterales bacterium | reverse complement strand
TGTTCGATACCATGGAATTGATTGAACTTGTTGAATGGATACAGCTCAAAAATTACCGTGCCTATCGCTCCCATCGAAAACGAAAATTGGCCGCTATGGGCGAACATGAATATGTATCGTTGTAGGGCTAAGGAAGTAAAATACTCCACTTATATCGTGGCCGCTTTGCTTCTCATGGCGGCGCTCCTGGGCTACGTCGCCTCCCACATCCAGACGACCAAGCTGGAATATCTGATCGCCGAGGAAATTAGCCGCAAGGAACGCCTTCTGGAAGAGCAGAAAAAGCTGAAACTGGAGATCGCCACCCTGAAATCTCCGCAACGCATTGCCGCCATTGCCAGGGAAAAGTTGCAGATGACGTCTCCGGACAAGGACCAGGTTATTTTGCTGAAATAATTGTCGGTAACGAGATGCGGGAAGAAAAGAAATGGCTGAAGTTTCGGATAGCGACCTTGTTGGTTTTCTTCCTCGTGCTGTTTGTCGCTCTCATCACCCGGGCCTTCCAGTTGCAGGTCCTCTCCGGTCAGGCCCTGAAGACCCTGGCGGCCAAACAGCATCTCCAGAATCTGGAAATCCCACCGGAACGGGGCATCATCTTCGATCGCAACGGGGAGAAGCTCGCCGCCAGCGTTCTGGTAGATTCGGTATGTGCCGATCCCTCCAAGATCCGCAATCCCCGGGAGGTTGTGGAAAAGCTGGCGCCCCTCCTCAACATCGACCGGGAAGGACTGACGAAAAAGATCTCCAGCGGTAAAAATTTCTGCTGGCTCGCCCGGAGAGTGTCCCCGGATCAGGCCAAAAAGGTGGAAGGCTTCAATCTGGAAGGAATATTTCTTATCAAGGAGCCGAAACGTTTCTATCCCAACGGAGAACTGGCCGGTCATTTGCTCGGTTTTGTAGGCCTTGATTCCGCCGGGTTGGAGGGTCTGGAGCTGAAATACAACAATTATCTCCAAGGGACCCCGGAGAAGCTGGTCCTGATCCGTGACGCCAAGGGCAAAAAGCTGCTTCCGCAGCTGGAAAAACCGCCGGGGGAGAAAAAGACCAATTATCATCTTATCCTGACCATCGACAGCCGCATTCAGCACCTGGTGGAAGGACAGCTCAAAGCGGCGGTGCAGGACAAGGGCGCCAAAGGCGGCTATGCCATCGTCATGGACCCCCGAACCGGCGAGATTCTGGCCCTGGCCAACCAGCCGAGCTTCGATCCCAACTATTTCACCAGCGGCGGCGCCTCTCCAGGAAAGAATTGTGCGATTACCGATGTTTATGATCCCGGGTCCACCTTCAAGCCATTCCTGGTCGCCTCCGCCCTGGAGGAAAAGGTCGTGAAGGAAACAGACCGGATCTTTTGCGAAAACGGCAATTACGCCGTCGCCGGCAAGGTCATCCACGAGGCCCAGCGGAAGCGTCACGGCATTCTGACGGTTAGGGAAATAATCAAATATTCCAGTAATATCGGGTCCGCCAAGATCGCAGAACGCCTGGGGAAGGAGAAGTTTCACAGCTACATCACCCGCTTCGGATTCGGCAGCAAGACGGGAATCGATCTGAACGGCGAATCCGCCGGCCTGCTTCGCCCCCATCACGATTGGACCCGCGTGGATCTTACCCGGATCGCCTTCGGTCAGGGGATTTCCATCACCCCTATTCAGTTGATCACCGCCCTGTCCGCCCTGGCCAACGGCGGCGTACTGATGAAGCCCTATGTGATCAAGGGCATCGTGGACCGCAAGGGTCAGATCGTCAAGGAATACCATCCCACGATGGTGCGACGGGTCATCTCCCCGGCTACCTCAAAGCGGATAACCTCCATCATGACGGACGTTGTGGGGGCGGAAGACGGCACAGGGAAAAGGGCCCGTATCGAAAACGTCAATGTGGCGGGCAAGACGGGCACCTCACAGAAATTCGACTTCGCCCGGCATGTATATTCCTCGGAGCGGGTCCGTACTTCCTTCATGGGCTTCTTCCCCGCCGAGGCGCCGCAACTCGCCATCCTCGTCGTCCTGGACGAGCCCCAACGGGACCGTTGGGGCGGCGTGGCCTCGGCACCGGTGTTCAAGAATATCGGCGAGCAGATCCTCAACAGCTACAAGACCCATATCCGGGAACAGTACCGCATTGAAGAAAGAGACATCGTCCCCCGCAAGGAAGCGGTGCAACTGGTCACCGCTCCTGCCCCCCCCGTCATGGCCATGAAAGGGGCGACGGTCTCGGACAACGGCGGAGAGGATGCGGTAATGCCCGATTTCCAGGGGCTGACGATCAGGGATGCCCTACGGAAGGCGAGGGGGAAAAACATCGAGATCAAGGTGGTGGGACACGGCTGGGCGGTCGCCCAGGATCCGTCGCCCGGTACGCCGCTGGCCGGCGTGGCCTCCTGCACCATAACCTTCAACACGGGACAATGAGGGATAATTTGCAGCTGGCGGCCGTTCTCAAAGATATCGACGTGATCAGGATTCAGGGCAGCACCCGGGGACAGGTGGCTTCCATCTGCTACGATTCCCGTAAATGCGGTTCGGGCAGCCTGTTTGTGGCCATTCCCGGGTTGAAGACCGACGGTCATCAATACATCCCCGAGGCCCTGGCCCGGGGAGCGCGCTACATCGTCCACGAACAGGAATTCCAACCACCGGCGGGCGTCACCGCCATCCAGGTGGGCGACAGCCGCCTCATCCTGGGAAGGCTGGGAAGGAACTTTTTTCATCACCCTTCCCAGGACCTCTGCCTCGTCGCCGTGACGGGGACCAACGGCAAGACCACGGTCACCTACCTCATCGAGGCGATTCTAAAGGTGGCGGGCTTGCGTCCGGGCGTTCTGGGAACGGTGAACTACCGCTACGGCGGCAAGGTGCTCCCGGCACCGAACACCACACCCGAGTCCTTCGACATGCATCAGATCCTCAGGCAGATGATCGAGGCCGGCGTGAGCCACGTCATCGCCGAAGTATCGTCCCATGCCGTGGACCTGCGGCGGATCGACGATTGCGATTTCGACCTGGGGATCTTTACCAATCTCTCCCAGGACCATCTGGACTATCACGGGGACATGGAAAGATACTTCGCCGCCAAGAAACGCTTCTTCAGCGATGTGCTGCCCCACTCCCAAAAGAAACGTTCGCGGCAAATGATCGTCAACGGTGACGATCCCTGGGGGGAGAGACTGCAACGGGAAGTCCCCCTGTCCGGTCTGACCTTCGGGATCGACCGACCCGCCGATCTCCGGGCCGTAAGTTTCACCCTGAGTCCCCGGGGCACGGAGGCCCTGCTGGCATGGCAGAGAGAAAAGATTCCCGTTTCCTCGCCCCTCATCGGCCGGCACAATCTCTATAACATCCTGGCGGCAGCCGCCGCTGCTCTGGCCATAGATATCCCGACAAAGGACATCCGGGCCGGGATCGCCACCATGACCTGTGTTCCGGGAAGGCTGGAAAAGGTGAACCGTCCGGGGGAGCCGGAGGTGCTGGTGGATTACGCCCATACGGAGGACGCCCTGGCCAAGGTGTTGAAGAATCTCGCCGCCTTCCGGACAAACCGCCTCATCACCGTTTTCGGCTGCGGCGGCGACCGGGACCGGGGCAAGCGACCCCTCATGGGCCGGGCGGCGGTGCGGGGAAGCGACATCGCCATCCTGACCTCGGACAACCCCCGTTCGGAAGACCCCTTGGCGATCCTCAGCGAGATCGAGGTAGGCGTTATCGGGGAAGGGGTAGGGAAATACGACCGCGAAGAACTCCTTGCCGAACCGCCGGTCCGGGGCTACGCGGTGGTTCCCGACCGCCTTACGGCCATCGAAACGGCCATCGCCATAGCCCGCCCCGGCGACATCGTCCTCATCGCCGGCAAGGGACATGAGGATTACCAGATTATGGGCAGTCGGCGCCTCTTCTTCGACGATCGCCTGGCGGCCAGGGCCGCCCTGGACAAATATCGCCCTTCGGAGGCACCCTCATGAGTGCCGGACCGGAAATATCCCTTGCCCAGGTCCTGGCGACCACCGGGGGAACCATCCCCGCGGGTTTTCCTCAGGAAGAGGTCATCTTCCGGGGAATCACTACAGACTCCCGGCGGTGCGCGGCGGGCAACCTCTTTATCGCCCTGACGGGGGCGAACTTCGACGGCCACGACTATCTGGAGGCGGCCCACCGGCAGGGGGCGGCGGGACTCCTCGTCCACCGCCTGCCCGCGGCGACGCCCCGGGGGGTACCCGTCATTGTTGTCGCCGACACCCTGACGGCCCTGGGGGAGCTGGCGGCGTGGTGGCGCCGGCGCTTCTCCCCCGCGGTGATCGCCGTCACCGGCAGCTCCGGGAAGACCACCACCAAGGAGATGATCGCCGCCATTATGGCCCGGCGCGGACCGGTCCTGAAAACGGAGGGGAACTTCAACAACCTCATCGGCCTGCCCCTGACGCTGTTCCGCCTCACGAGCGGCGACCCCTGCGCCGTCCTGGAGCTGGGGACTAACTCCCCCGGAGAGATCGCCCGGCTTACCCGGATTGCCGCACCGGACATCGCCCTGATCACCAACATCGGTCTCGCCCATCTGGAAGGGTTCACCGACCTGGCGGGGGTGGCGGCGGAGAAGCGAGACCTCTTCCGGGGGCTGCGCCCCGGGGGAACGATGATCATCAACCGGGACGATCCCTTCCTGAGGGACGCCGGACAGACCTGGACGGGTCGTGTCGTCACCTTCGGAATGGCGGCCGGGAGCGAGGTATCCGCCGAGGACATAGTCACGGTGCGTCTTCCCGGCATCGGCGACGCTTCCGATGTCTCCCCGGTATTGCCTCCCCGGCTGGAAACCCGTTTCACTCTCCGCCTCGGGGGAGAGCGACTGGAAACGACCTTGCCCGTTGTGGGCGAGCATCAGGTAAAAAATGCCCTTGCTGCTGCCGCATCCGCCTGGGCGGCCGGCGCGGCGCCGGAGGACATCCGTCGCGGGCTGGCCGACTTCTCCCCCGTGCCGGGACGGATGGAGATCATCGCCCTGGAGAACGGCGCCTTTGTCATCAATGACGCCTACAATGCCAACCCATCCTCGGTCCGAGAGGCCCTCAGTGCCCTGCAACAGCTCAAAGGACGGGGACGGGGCATCGCCGTTCTGGGGGACATGCTCGAACTGGGAGAGCAGGAAGCCGTCTGGCATGAGGAAATTGGGGGCCTTCTGGCAGACACCGGGGTGGCGCGGGTTTATCTCCGGGGAAGGCTCTCGGGAGCGACAGCAGCAGGGGCCTCGAAACACGGTATGCCGGCCGGTGACATCATCGTCCGGGCGGATCAGGAAGCGATTGTCCAGGATCTTAGGGCCTATCTACGGGAGGGGGACTGGGTTCTCGTCAAGGGTTCCCGCCGCCTGGAGATGGATAAGGTCGCGGCATTGCTGAGCTCCGGGAAGGAGGGAGGGGCACGATGATCTATCATCTCCTCTACCCTCTCCATACGGTCTTCTCCAGCTTCAACGTTTTTCGGTATATCACCTTCCGGACGATCTACGCCGCCATCACCGCCCTGGTCATCTGCTTCTTCCTGGGGCCCTGGCTGATCCGGAAGCTTCAGGAACACCAGATCGGCCAGTCGATCCGGGAGGACGGCCCCGGCAGTCATCTGGTAAAGCAGGGAACGCCGACCATGGGGGGGATCCTGATAATCTTCGCCGTGGTCATCTCCACGGTCCTGTGGGCCAACCTCAGCGTATGGTATATCTGGCTGGTGATTTTCGTCACGGTCAGTTACGGGCTTATCGGCTTCGTGGACGATTACCGGAAGATCGCCAGGAAGAACAGCCGGGGGGTGCCGGGTAAGGTACGGCTCGCCGGGGAGTTCGGCATCGCCCTCTTCGTCGGCCTGGTGCTGTACATGAAACCGGGCTTCACCGCCAACGTCACCATCCCCTTCTTCAAGACCGTTCTGCCCAATCTGGGCTGGGGATACATATTCCTGGCGGCCTTCATCATCGTCGGCGCCGCCAACGCCGTGAACCTCACCGACGGCCTGGACGGCCTGGCCATCGGCCCCATCACCATTTGCTTCATGACCTATCTGCTGTTCGCCTACTTCGCGGGGAACATCAAGATCGCCAATTATCTCCAGATCCCCTATGTATCCGGCACGGGGGAACTGACCATCTTCTGCGGCGCCATGGTCGGCGCCGGGCTGGGCTTTCTGTGGTACAACACCTATCCCGCCCAGGTCTTCATGGGCGATGTGGGCTCCCTCTCCCTGGGGGGCGCCCTGGGGACCCTGGCCGTCCTCACGAAGCAGGAGATCCTCCTGGCCATCGTGGGCGGCATCTTCGTCATGGAGACCTTTTCCGTGATCTTCCAGGTGGGCTGGTTCAAGATGTCCGGGGGCAAACGGATCTTCCGCATGGCCCCCCTCCATCATCATTTCGAGCTCAAGGGCTGGGCGGAACCCAAGGTGATCGTCCGTTTCTGGATCATCTCCATCCTTCTCGCCCTGTTGGCCCTGAGCACCCTGAAGTTGAGGTAGCGGCGGCGTTATGGAGCTATCAGGAAAAAACATCGTCGTCATCGGGCTGGCCAAAACGGGTCTGGCCACGGTGGAATTCCTCCTGGGACGGGGCGCCCGGGTGACGGCCACGGATATGAATCCCGACTCCCTGGCCGGCGCGGCGCTGCCGGGACTGAAGACCGCACCCTATGATCCGGGGATCCTTCAGGGGGCCGATCTCGTCGTCCCTTCTCCGGGGGTGCCGCCGGTGGATATCATCCTCACCGCGGCGGTGGCCAAGGGAATCCCCGTCATGAGCGAACTGGAACTGGCGGGCCGTTTTCTCCGCATCCCCATGGTCGCCGTCACGGGAACCAACGGTAAGACCACGACTACCTCCCTCATCGGTCACATCCTGGCCCGGTGCGGAAGGAAGGTCTTTGTCGGTGGAAACATCGGCGCCCCCCTCGTCGGCTATGTCGGGGGTCCCCAGACCGACGACTGGGCCGTCGTCGAGGTGAGCAGTTTCCAACTTCAGTGGAGCGAGCGGTTTCATCCCCACGTGGCGGTCCTCCTCAACGTCACCGTGGATCATCTGGATTATCACCGGTCCTTCACCGCCTACCGGGTCGCCAAAGAGCGCATCTTCACCAACCAGTCGGCGGCGGACACGGCCGTCATCAACGGCGAGGATCCGGGATCGGCGGCGCTTTACACGCGCCTGAACGCCCGCACCTTGCGTTTCAGCAGCGCCCGCCCGGTGACGCCGGGGATGTACGTCGAGAGCGACGCGTTGATCTATACGCCGCCGGAGGGAGAAAAGGAGGTCTATCCCCGGTCCCTGGTGAAGCTGCCGGGCCGCCACAACCTGGAAAACGGCATGGCCGCCGTGATGGCCGCCCGCTGCTGCGGCTGTTCTCCGGAAGGAGTGGCCGCCGCCCTGGCCTCCTTCACCGGCATCCCCCACCGTCTCGAATATGTGGGGCAGTGGCGGGGGATCTCCTTTTACGACGATTCCAAGGGAACCAACGTGGATGCGGTTTTCCGGGCCCTGGACACCTTCAGCTCCCCGGTGGTGCTCCTCATGGGCGGGCGGGACAAGGCGGGGGATTTCCGCCCGCTGATTTCCGTCCTGAAGGAAAAAGCCAAGCGGCTCGTCCTCTTCGGGGAGGCCCGGGAGACCATCGGGGCGGTGCTCGGCGGTATCGTTCCCACCGAATTCTGTACCACGCTTCGGGAGGGGATTGCCGAAGCGGCGGCGGCGGCGGCGCCCGGCGATGTTGTTCTTCTTTCTCCGGGTTGCGCCAGTTTCGACGAATTCAGAGATTACAAGGCCCGGGGAAGTTTTTTTCAGGAACAGGTAAAGGCCCTTGCCCATGCTTAAGTTCGACACCACCGGCAAAAGCCCGGACATCATTCTGCTGATCGTCACCCTCATCCTCGTCACCGTGGGGACGGTGATGATTTACAGCTCCAGCTCCATCATTGCCGCGGAACGCTTCCAGGACGGGCAGTTTTTTCTGAAAAAGCAGTTGCTTTTCGTCTTCTTCGGGCTGGGGGCCATGATCCTCATGACGCGGATACCCTATGAGGAACTTAAGAAGTTCGCCTACCCCGGGGTGATTATCTCCCTGATCCTCCTTACCCTGGTTCTCATTCCCAAAATAGGTGTCCGGGTGGGCGGCGCCTCGCGATGGCTCAAGGTGGGGTTTTTTGCCTTCCAGGTAACGGAACTGGTGAAGATATTCGTCGTGCTGTTCCTCGCCCATTTCCTCACCCGGAAGGCCATGTACACCAAGGAGCTGTTGCGGGGAGTCATCATCCCCCTGGGGGTAACGATGCTTCTGGTGGGGCTTATCGTCATCGAGCCCGACTTCGGCACCGCCGTCATCATCACCATGATTCTCATGCTCATGCTCTATCTGGCGGGAAGTCGGATCCGCTACCTCGCAGGCCTGATGGCCATGCTCATCCCCGTCGGCGTGGGGCTCCTGTTCTTCAAGAGCTACCGGGTGGAGCGGTTGATGACCTTCCTCGACCCCTGGCGGGATCCCCAAAACTCGGGTTTCCAGATCATTCAGTCCCTCATCTCCTTCGGCTCCGGAGGTGCTTTCGGAGTGGGAGTGGGCGACGGCCGCCAAAAGCTCTTCTACCTACCCGAACCCCATACGGATTTCATCCTCTCCATCATCGCCGAGGAAAGCGGGTTCATCGGCGTCGCCATCATTATCTGTCTCTTTGCCGTCTTCGTCATCCGGGGCTTTTTCATCTCCTTCAAGGCCCCCGACAAGTTCAGCACGCTGCTCGCAGCCGGGCTGACGATGATCATCGCCTTGGAGGCGTTTATCAATATCGCCGGGGTAATGGGTCTGATTCCCCTGAAAGGGTTGGCGCTACCGTTCCTCAGTTACGGGGGGACATCGCTGATTATGAGCCTCACCATCGTGGGCATTCTGCTGAACATCTCGGCCCATGAAAAGTGAGGAGGGACAGCAACTATGGGCAAAGGAGCAAACGGTGAAAATGATCATCGCCGGGGGAGGCACGGGCGGCCATCTTTTCCCCGGCGTGGCCGTGGCCGAGGCCTTCCTGAAGAGTGATCCCGACAACGAGGTACTTTTTGTAGGTACGGAGCGGGGATTGGAAAAACGGGTTCTGCCGGAATTGGGATACCCGCTGTCCACCCTGGACGTGGAAGGGATCAAGGGCCGCTCGTGGAGAAAATCACTGGCGGCGGCGTTGAAGATACCGAAAAGTATGATGAAGGCCTTTGAACTGACAAAAAAATTCTCCCCCGATATCGTTTTGGGCGTCGGCGGTTACGCCTCGGGACCGGCGGTCCTGACGGCCCATTTCATGGGGATAAAAACGGCCATCGCGGAACAGAACGCCATCCCCGGGGTGACCAACCGCATCCTGGCCGGGTTCGTGGACCGGATATTCCTGTCATTTCCCGACCCGGAGCGACGGTTTCCGCCCCGGAAGTGCGTGGTGACAGGCAATCCGATCCGCGCCTCCTTTGCCGTCGCCGGAAGCAGGCCGCGGGAAAAGCAGGGGGACTTCAACCTCCTCGTTTTCGGGGGAAGCCAGGGGGCCCATGCAGTAAACGAGGCGGTGCTGGCCGCCGCCGCTCATCTGGAGGATCTCCGGGACAGACTCCGGATCGTCCATCAAACCGGCGCCCGGGATGTGGAAAGAGTCCGGGAAGGATATGAAAGATTAAGCATACGAGCGGAGGTACGGCCCTTTATTCTGGATATGGCCCGGGCGTACCGGGAGGCGGACCTGCTGATCTGCCGGGCCGGGGCGACTTCGGTGGCGGAAATCACCGCTATGGGGAAGGCGGCGATTCTTGTCCCCTTTCCCTTCGCCGTCCACGACCACCAGACCAAGAACGCCGAGGTCCTGGTTCGTGCGGAAGCGGCCATGATGATCCCGGAAAGGGAGTTGACCGGAGAAAGACTGGCCGCCGCCATTGCCGATCTGGAGGCCCATCCGGAGCGGCTCGCAGCCATGAGCGGCAGATCTCTGGCCCTGGGGAAGCCCCGGGCCGCCGCGGAAGTGGCGGCGGCCTGCACGGCACTGGCGAGGCGGCCGGGAAGGAACTGATCACGCCGGGGAGATTGCCGGTGGCAGACTTGTTGAAGGTGAAGATCATGACAGACACCAGAAGGATGGACGGGATGCGGCGGAAGGTCAAAACGGTTCATTTCGTCGGCATCGGCGGCATCGGCATGAGCGGCATCGCGGAGGTACTGCTGAATCTCGGTTACGGGATCACGGGATCCGACCTCGGCCAGACGGATATCACCCAGCGTCTCGCCTCCTTGGGGGCCGTGATCTTCAAGGGTCACGACGAAGCCCATCTTGGCGACGCCGACGTCGTGGTCACCTCCACCGCGGTGAAAAGCGACAATCCCGAAGTACTGGCGGCCCATCGACGCAATATTCCCGTCATCCCCCGGGCGGAGATGCTGGCGGAACTCCTGAAGATGAAGTTTTCCATCGCCGTCTCGGGCAGCCACGGCAAAACGACAACCACCTCCATGATTTCCACGGTGCTGGGTCAGGGCGGTCTGGACCCCACCATGGTCATCGGCGGCAAACTGGCCAGCATCGGCAGCAACGCCAAGATGGGGGACGGGGAGATCATCGTCGCCGAGGCCGACGAGAGCGACGGCTCCTTCCTCAAATTGGGACCCTGCCTCGCCGTGATCACTAATATAGACCGGGAGCATCTGGACTTTTATCGGGACATCGACGAGATCAAGGCGGCCTTCCTGCAATTCGCCAACATCGTTCCCTTTTACGGCTCCACCGTCCTATGCCTCGATGACCGTCATGTCCGGGAGATCCTGCCGGAAATCAAAAGGAAGACCATCACCTACGGGCTGAACCCGCCGGCGGATTACCGGGCCGCCGACATAAATATGCAGGGTCCCATTTCCACCTTCAGCGTCCTGTACCGCGAGAAACCCTTGGGCACGGCCACCCTCCATGTTCCCGGTCTTTTCAATATTTACAACGCCCTGGCGACCATAGCCGTGGCCAGGGAAATTGATATGGATTTTCAGACCATCGTCAACGGTTTGCAAACCTTTACCGGGGCACACCGACGGCTGGAAGTGAAAGGAACCGCCGGGGGCGTGACCGTGGTGGACGATTACGGCCATCACCCCACGGAGATCCGGGAGACCCTGTCGGCCGCCAGAAACGTCTGGAAGGGACGTCTCATCGTGGTCTTCCAGCCTCACCGCTACACCCGGACCCGGGCCCTCTTCGAGGAATTCACCGAAGCTTTCCATGCTGCCGACTTGCTGGTGGTCACAGACATCTATGCGGCCAGCGAGGCGCCGATCGCCGGGATACACTCGGAAAAGCTGGCGGCGGCCATCCGGGAAAGAGAGCGACGGGAGGTTTTATATATCCCCGATTTCGACGACATCACGGAAAAACTGCTCACGTTGGCCGGGCCGGGGGACGTGATCATCACCCAGGGGGCGGGAACGGTTTGGAAGGTAGGCGAGGAATACCTGAAGAGGGCGGCGGCAAAGGGATGATGGAGGAGATTCGCGAGGAACTGATACGTCTCGCCGAGGGGCAGGCCCTTTTCGACGAACCCTTGCGCAAACACACCTCCATGGGGGTAGGCGGCTGCGTCTGGGCTGTTGTCTTTCCCAATCGCCGCGAGCGGCTGGGAGAAATTCTCGCCCTGCTCAAAGAACGGGAGATACCCGCTCTCCCCGTAGGGAATTGGACCAATATCATCGCCCGGGACGGCGGCTATCGAGGGGTAATCATTTGCCTGAAGAACCTTTGCAGTGTGCGGATGATTTCCGGCCCTGCCGGTGCAACGCTTCTTGAGGCCGAGGCAGGGGCGTCTCTGACCGCACTGGTCAACCTGTCGGCCGCCGCCGGTCTGGCCGGTATGGAATTCTGCTCCGGCATTCCCGGAAGCGTCGGCGGGGCCGTCACGATGAACGCCGGGGCTTACGGGCGGGAGATCAAAGATGTACTGGAGGAGCTCGTCATTATGGAACCCCCGGGGAAGATCAGTTCCTGGCCCAGGGAGCGGCTGCAGTTTTTCTATCGCCGGTTCGTCTCCCCGGTCAAAGATGGGGTGATCGTGGCAGCGACCTTCCGCCTGGAAAAGGGAAACCGGGAAGAAATACACCGGCGGATCGAGGAGATCAGGAATACGAGGAGGGAGAAACACCCTCTGGAATACCGGAGCGCCGGTTCGGTGTTCAAGAACCCCCCGGGTCATCCGGCGGGCCGGCTCATCGACGAGGCGGGGCTCAAGGGTCTCCGGATCGGCGACGCCCAAGTGTCGGAAAAACACGGCAACTTCATCGTCAATCGGGGCGGGGCCACGGCCGGAGACGTTCTCTCCCTGATCGAGATGGTTCGGGAGCAGGTCTTCCGGAAAAAGGGCGTGCGGTTGGAAACGGAAATAATCGTCATCGGTGAAGATTCGTGAAAAACTGGTTCAAGGGCAGAACGAAGAAATATAACACTTACCGGCAGGAGATCCGAAGATACCGCCTGCGGCGTCGGGCCGGGGCCATCATCAAAGAATTCGCAACGATCTCGCTGATCCTGTCGGGGATCGGCGTCATCGCGGCGGTCCTGATCTTCGGCCATCTTTATCTGATCAGCCACCCCTACTTCGCCATCCGGGAGATAACCGTACGGGGTTGCAAGGAACTGACGGAGAAGGAGATACTTACCGCCGCTGCCGTCCGGACCCGGCAGAACATCTTCGCCGTGAGCGTGGGGGACGTAAAACAACGAATCCGGACCAATCCCTGGATCAAGGAGGCTTTCGTGGGTCGGGAGCTGCCGGACCGACTGGTGATCGATCTGAAGGAACGCACCGCCGTGTCCTTGATAAAGAAGGACAGCAGCTTCTATCTCATGGATCTCGATGGGGTAACCTTCAAGAAGTTGGAGATGACCGACGATATCATGGATCTGCCGATCCTCACCGGCTGCACAGGAAGCGACCGGGAAGCCCAGGAGCTCATGCCGCGAACCATCGAATTGCTGCGTTACCTGAAGACCGCCAGCATTTTCCCCAACATCAAGAACGTTGCGGAAATAAACGGCAATGAACGTTATGGTTTTTCCGTGTTCACCAACACCGGAATGTGCCTTTTCCTCGGGTTCGACAACTACGAGAGCAAATTCAAGCGGTTGTCGCCGGTGATGGCCGATCTGGAGCGACGCAATCTGAAGACGGGACACCTCTATATCGACCTGAGTGATCCCGTAAAGATTACCGTCCAGCGCCGTGACGTCCTGCCGCCCGCCACCGTGGCCGGCGGCAGAAAAGGATTCAAGACATAACGAAAAAAGGATAAGGAAGATTCACATGGCCAAAAAAGCAAACATCATCGTCGGTCTGGACATCGGCACCACCAAGACCTGCGCCATCGTCGGCGAACTCAGCGATACGGGAATCGACATCATCGGGATCGGTTCCAGCCCCTCGGAGGGATTGCGCAAGGGGGTCGTAGTGAACATCGACAGCACCGTCGAGGCCGTCAAGAAGGCAGTGGAAGAAGCCGAGAAGATGTCGGGCTGCCAGATCCGCTCCGTTTACGTGGGCATTGCGGGGGGACACATCAAGGGACAAAACAGTCTGGGAATCATTGCCGTCAAGGGACGGGAGGTGGACGACGAGGATGTACAGCGGGCCGTGGAGGCCTCCAAGGCCATCGCCATCCCCTTGGACCGGGAGATCCTCCATACCCTGCCACAGTCATATATCGTGGATGAACAGGACGGCATCCGGGATCCCATCGGCATGTCGGGGGTGCGTCTCGAGGCCAAGGTGCACATCGTTACCGGAGCATCAACCTCCATCCAGAACATCGCCAAATCGGTGAACCGCGTGGGACTCGACATCGAAGAGATCGTCCTGGAACAGTTGGCCTCCAGCGAGGCGGTGCTCAGTGAGGACGAGAAAGATCTCGGGGTGGCCATGCTGGACATCGGCGGCGGCACCACGGACATCGCCGTCTTTTGCGAGGGAAGCATCAAACATACGGCGGTTATCCCGGTCGGGGGCAATTATGTCACCAGCGACATCGCCACCGGCCTCCGAACGCCCGCCGGCGAAGCGGAAAAGCTGAAAATAAGATATGGCTGTGCCTATTCTCCGCTGATTCCCAAGGACGACAGTATCGAAGTTCCCAGTGTGGGCGGGCGGGAGCCCCGGGAGGTGTCGCGCCAGATTCTGGGTCGCATCATCGAGCCCCGAATGGAGGAGATTCTCTCTTTGGCCCAGAAGGAAATCGTCCGCTCCGGCTATGAGGACGTCATGGCCGCCGGCGTCGTGCTTACCGGCGGCGCCTCCATCATGGAGGGCATGCCGGAACTGGCCGAACAGGTGTTCAACCTGCCGGTCCGCCGTGGCTACCCCACCGGCATCGGCGGCCTCACCGACATCGTCAACAGCCCCATGTACGCTACGGGCGTGGGGCTCATCATCTACGGCAGCAAACATCTCTCCAAGGAATATCCGCGGCGGGGTGAAGGCGGATCCATCAGCAACTGGTTCCGCAGCATAAAGAAATGGTTTATTGAATTTTTTTAACGGGGAGGGAAGAAAATGTTTGAACTTATGGACTTATCTACGACCAGCACGGCGAGGATCAAGGTGATCGGCATCGGCGGCGGCGGCGGAAACGCGGTGAACACCATGATCGGTTACAGTCTCCAGGGGGTTGACTTCATCGTGGCCAACACCGATACCCAGGCCCTGGGGGCATCCGCCTCGCCGATCAAGATCCAGCTCGGCGCCGAGGTGACCAAAGGGCTCGGGGCAGGCGCCAATCCCGAAGTAGGCAAACAGGCCGCCATGGAAGCTCGGGAAATCATTCGGGAACATCTGGAAGGTGCCGACATGGTGTTCCTCACCGCCGGTCTGGGCGGCGGCACCGGCACCGGCGGCACCCCCGTGATCGCAGAGATCTGCAAGGAGCTGGGAGTCCTCACCGTGGCGGTGGTCACCAAGCCCTTCCAGTTCGAGGGCAAACGCCGGAACTATCAGGCCGAGGAAGGGGTGGAGGAGCTGCGGCGAATCGTAGACACCCTCATCGTCGTCCCCAACCAGCGGCTGTTGAGTCTGGGGGGCCGTAATCTCTCTCTCCTGGAGGCCTTCAAGAAAGCCGACGACATTCTCTATCATGCCGTGAAGGGGATCTCCGATCTCATTATCATCCCGGGGTTGATCAACCTGGATTTCGCCGACGTGAAGAACACCATGTCCAACATGGGTCTGGCGCTCATGGGTACCGGCACGGCCAGTGGGGAGAACCGTGCCGTGGAGGCCGCCCAGCGAGCGATCTCTTCGCCGCTCCTGGAGGACAACAGCATCCAGGGGGCCCACGGGGTGCTCCTGAACATCACCGGCGGCCCGGACATGAGTCTCTTCGAGGTCAACGAGGCCTCCTCTCTCATCCAGGCCGAGGCCCACGAAGACGCCAACATCATCTTCGGCACCGTGATCGACGAGAACATGGGTGACGAGATCCGTATCACCGTAATCGCTACGGGCTTCGAGGATATGAGCGGCCGAAAAAACACCGTGGTCAAGATGTCGCACCTGGGCGGACTCAGACGCGACGACCTCTCCAAGCCCGCCTACCTCCGCAAGGACAAGCCTCTCGAGGCGACGACCACGGTGAAGATGGGCATGATCGACGACAACGAAGATCCGGATCTGGAGATTCCCACCTTCTTGAGAAGGCAGGCGGACTGATGGCTCGCCATGTCCTGGGAGATCCGGAAAAAATACCGGGAACTGCTGCACCGTGAAGACGGTTATGAAAAGAAGCCCTGGGGAGATGCCCTCGCCGTATGTCTGGCCTATCCGAACCGCTATCGGACGGGTATGGACAATCTGGGCTTCCAGACCGTTTACCGGCTCTTAAACCGGTACCCTGCCGTTCTGTGTGAACGGGTCTTTCTTCCCGACCCCGGGGATGAAGTCTCTTTCTCCCCGGGGCCCCTCCCCCTTTTCAGCCTGGAATCCCAGCGGCCGATCCGGGAATTCCCCATCGTCGCCTTCTCCCTTTCCTTCGAAAACGATTATCCTCACATCCTCAAGATGCTCTCCCTGGGCGGCATCCCTCTCCTCGCCGGGGAGCGCGTCGCAGGCGATCCTCTCGTCATGGGAGGCGGCATCTGTGTGACCATGAATCCCGAGCCCCTGGCGGATTTCTTCGATCTGTTTCTCATCGGTGAGGCCGAAGCGCTCCTCCCCGCCTTTCTCGCCGCCCTCCTCCGCCGGTGGAAAGAAGGCACCGGCAAACATGAACTGCTCTGCGGCCTGCAGAAGGATGTCCCCGGAGCATATGTTCCGGCCTTGTACGAGACCGTCTACAGCGCCGACGGCACCATTGCCGCCATGTCCCCCGTCCTCCCCTCCCTCCCCCGGACGGTGGGCCGGCAATGGGCGGAGGATATCCAAGACCTCGACACAGAAACGGCAATCATGTCGCCGGACACGGATTTCGGGGCGATGTACCTCGCGGAAATCAGCCGCGGCTGCGGTAGGGGGTGCCGTTTCTGCGCGGCGGGCCATCTCTGCCGCCCCGTCCGCTTCCGCAGACGGGAAAACCTCCAGGGCGCCATCTCCCGGGGGTTGGCCAAAAGAAAAAAGATCGGTCTGATCGGCACGGCCGTCTCCGACCATCCGGATTTGCCGGACATCTGCCGGGACATCCTGGCCCGACAGGGAAGGATCGGCGCCGCCTCCTTCCGGCTGGACAAACTCACCCCGGAGTTGGTGGGCCTCCTCAAGGAGGGAGGCATTGAAACCCTGGCCCTGGCCCCCGAAGCCGGTTCACAGCGCCTGAGGGACTTGATCAAAAAAGGCATCTCGGAAAACGATATCGTCCGTGCGGCAAACAACCTGCTCGCAGGTGGCTTCGTCCATCTCCGTCTCTACTTCCTGGTCGGTCTGCCCACGGAAACGGCGGCGGATATGGAGGCCATCATCGCCCTGGTCCGGCGCCTCGCCGACCTAAAGGCACCGGTCGGCCACGAAGAAAAACGCTTCAAAAGGATAACCGTCAGCATCAACCAGCTCATCCCCAAAGCGGGGACACCCTTTCAGT
>JAGPFL010000118.1 GCA_018056545.1 Syntrophobacterales bacterium | reverse complement strand
TACTCCCTGTGGGTCCGGACGATGAAGCAGGCCAACTTCCTGCCCAAGATCGTCATCAACTACTGTTCCGGCTACCAGGATCCCGTCATCGCCAAACAGTTGGCCGGTGACGCGAACTATTTCATGGGCTCCTCCGGTTACTCCCCCCAGTTCGCCAGCCTGATGCCGGCGGTCGCCGCGGTGGAGAAGATCTTCAAGGAGAAAACGGGCGGCGTGCCCTTCGACGGCAACAGCATCCAGGAGGCGGTGGCCATGCTGGTTCTGGCCCAGGCCATCGAGAAGGCCGGCAGTCTTGATCCCGACAAGGTGGCCCAGACCCTCTACGCGAATACCTGGGATTCCCCCCTCTCCCTGGGCGGCAAGGTGAAATTCGTCAAGGGCGGTCAGAACGTCCGGGCGCAGAGCATCGTCACCCAGCTTCAGGGTGGGGAGTACAAGCGGATTTACCCGGAGAAGATGGCGGACGCCAAGATCATCTTCCCCATGAAGGCCTGGAACGCCAGGTAAGCGGACGTAAGCGACCCGTCGCCGCCTGGACGGCAAATTCCGAGCGGCGACGGCAAATTTAAGATAACATGGGAAGCAAGGAGGGGGACAGGCGACAAACCTGTCCCCCTCCGCACTGATTCACCCCGCCCCGCCCCCGGTGGACGGCGCGACGGGAAGGAAAGCGCGGCAGGATATGGAGACATTCATCCAAGTGCTCATCGACGGCCTCCTCAACGGCATGGTTTACGCCCTGGTGGCCGCCGGCCTCTGCCTGATCTGGGGCGTCATGGACGTCATCAATTTCGCCCACGGCGAGTACCTCATGGTGGCCATGTACGTGAGCTACTGGCTGGGGTTTCTCGCCCGGGTCGATCCCGTGGTGTCGGTTCTGGCCGCGGGGATCTTCATCTTCATCCTGGGGGCGGCGACCTACCGGCTCATCATCCGCTACACCATCGGCCGGCCCGGGCTGGTGGCCCTGCTGGCCACCTTCGGTCTGGCCATGTTTCTCAAGAACCTCTGCCTGAACCGCTTTTCCCCGAACTTTTTGATCCTTTCCGACACCTGGCTGGGGGGCAAGACCTTTCAGGCGGCGGGTCTGATCTTCCCCCTGCCCCAACTGGTGGCGGCCCTCCTGGCCCTGGCCGTCGTCGGGGCGATCTACGCCCTCATCAACACCACCCGCTTCGGCTGGGCCATCCAGGCCACCGCCATGGACCGGGAAGCCGCCGAACTGATGGGCATCAATACGGAATACATCTATCTGCTGGTCTTCGGCATCGGCGGGGCCTGCGTCGGCATCGCCGGCGGGATCATGCCCTCCTACTTGGCGGTGCACCCCGAGGTCGGTTCCATGTTCGGTCTGATCGCCTTTGTCTGCGTGGCCATGGGGGGCTTCGGCAGCATTCCCGGGGCCTTCCTCGCCGGGCTCCTGGTCGGCGCCGTGGAGGCCCTGGCGGGTTTCTACATCGCCCCGGTCTTCAAATACATCGCCGTCTTCGGCCTCTATCTGGCGGTGGTGTTCCTGCGGCCGAAGGGGATCTTCGGGTGGTGACGTCCATGGAGCAACGGGTGTTCGGCAAAAAAGACGCCGCCTGGCTGGTATTCCTGGGAGTCATGGCGCTTCTGCCCCTGGCGCCGGTCATGGAGGCCAACTCCTTTCATTTGCACGTCCTGATTCTCATCCTCCTGTTCGCCAGCATGGCCCAGGCGTGGAACATCATCGGCGGTTACTGCGGGCAGGTGTCCTTCGGGCACTCGGTGTTCTTCGGCATCGGGGCCTACGGCGCGGGGATGGCCGTGGTCACCTACGGGAGCGCCCCGTGGCCGGGGATCATGATCGGCATGGCGCTGGCGGCCGTGGTCGCCGTGGTGATCAGCTATCCCTGTTTCAAGTTGAGCGGCCACTATTTCGCCATCGCCACCTTCGCCATCGTGGAGATCTTCAACCGCAGCTTTCTGGTTTGGGACTGGGTGAACGGCGCCTTGGGGCTGGATTATCCGGTGATCGAAGAGGGGCTGAGTAACCTGATGTGGTACGATTCCAAGACCGCTTACTACTACTTGGCCTTGGTGCTCTTCCTCATGATTTTCGGCCTGGTGCGCTGGCTCGAGGCGCACCGCTTCGGTTACTACATGCGGGCCGTTCGGGAGGGACAGGAGACCGCCGAATCCCTGGGCGTGAACAGCACCGCCGTGAAGCTGGGCGCCATGGCCCTTTCGGCGACGCTTACCGCCCTTTGCGGCGCCTTCTTCGCCCAGTACAATCTCCGGGTCGACACGCCCATGGTCCTGTCCCTGGACATGTCCATGAAGTTCGTCCTCATCACCGTCATGGGCGGCTCGGGGACCCTGCTGGGACCGCTGCTGGGGGCGGCGGTGCTCATTCCCTTACAGGAGTACACCCGGGCCTTCTGGGGCGGACTGGGCGGCGGGGTGGATTTGATCATCTTCGGGCTGCTGATCATCCTCATCGTGGTCAAACAGCCGGCGGGGATCATCGGTATCATCGACGGCATTCGCAAACGATGGCTGCGACATCGGCGCACCGGACAAGGAGAGACAATCCATGGCGCTCCTTGAGGTTCGTGACGTAACGATGAAATTCGGAGAGCTGGTGGCCAACGACCGGGTGAGCTTCGACGTGGAAGCCGGCGCCATCGTCGGTCTCATCGGCCCCAACGGCGCCGGCAAGACCACCTTATTCAACTGCATCTCCGGCCTCTACAGACCGACGGGGGGGCGGATCCACTTCGACGGCGCGGATATCACCGGCCTCACCCCCTATCAGATCGCCCGACGGGGGGCGGTGCGGACCTTTCAGGTCGTACGGCCCCTGAAGGAAATGACCGTCTTCGACAACGTCCTGGTCGGCGCCTTTCTCAACAGCTCCGACAATCACCAGGCCTTCGCCCGAGCCGCGGAATGCCTCCGGATCTGCAATCTGGAGAACCTCCAGGACAAGCCCGCCGGCGAGCTGCCCATCGGGGGGAAGAAACGGCTAGAAATGGCCCGCGCCCTGGCCACCCGACCCAAACTGCTCATGCTGGACGAGGTCATGGCGGGCATGACCTCCACGGAGATGAAGGCCTCCCTGGAGGTGATCCTCCGGTTGCGGGAGAGCGGCATCACCCTCATGATCGTGGAGCATGTCATGGAGGGAATCATGCCTATCGCCGACAAGATCGTGGTCCTGGACGGCGGCCTCAAGATCGCCGAGGACGCCCCCGCCCGTATCGTCAACGACGAACGGGTGATCGAGGCCTATCTCGGTGCGAAATACGCACAGCGTTTCAAGGCAATGAAGGAGGGGGACGCCCGTGGCTGAGCCGATCCTGCAGGTTGTCGATCTGTATGCCGGTTATGACGGGATTCCGGTGGTGTGCGGCGTCTCTCTGGAGGTGTTGCCCGGGGAGCTGGTGGCCATCGTCGGGGCCAACGGCGCGGGGAAGACCACCATCATGCGCAACATCTGCGGCCTCGCCCATCCCCTCCAGGGTCAGATCCGATTCGCGGGGCAGGACATCTCCCGGCTGGCCGCCCATCGGACCCTGAAGCTCGGCATCAGCTACGTTCCCGAAGGCCGGCGCCTCTTCGCCAAGTTGTCGGTGGAAAAGAACCTCGCCCTGGGGGCCTTCACGGAAAAATCGCCGGCGGAGATCCAGCGGCGGATCGAGGAGATCCTGGGGATCTTCCCCCTCCTCCGGGAGCGGGCCCGCCAGACCGCCGAGACCCTGAGCGGCGGCGAACAACAGATGCTGGCCATCGCCCGGGGCCTCATGTCCCGGCCGAAGCTCCTCATGCTGGACGAGATGTCCCTGGGGCTTATGCCCAGCATGGTGGACAAGATGATGGAAACCATCACCGCCGTCAACCGCA
>JAGPFL010000036.1 GCA_018056545.1 Syntrophobacterales bacterium | reverse complement strand
ACTTCCAGCTTCATGGCGCTTTCTCCTTTCAATTAGGTTTTTGGCAAAACCCTTCTAAAGGAAAAGCGCCTTTTTTTCTACCTTTTCTATACCCTTATGAATTTCACACAAAAGATCTTACACTACCGGGCTTAACGAAACGATGATAGCTTGGGCGCGGGAAAAAAAGGGCTATGTCGGATAACTTCTTAATAAGCAAAGGAAATCTCTCTTCTTTGAGGGGAAGGAGGAGAATCTCTTTTTCGATGTTGTTATCCATGAAGGTCGCCGGGAGCGGGGCACGCCCCGGCCTTCTCCGGAATATCTATTGCCGCATCCGGGAACGGCAGATCTCTTCCGTGGCGTTCTTCAGGCGCACCGCCACCATCTTGATCATCTTCTGGAAGTCTCCGGAGAGCTTGTTGAATTCCTGATCGAAGAAATTCCGGTCGATGATCCCGATGACCGTCCGGCCGATGGCGGTGGCGTTCGCTGTCCGGGGGATCTTGGCGATATAGGCCAACTCTCCCAGGATTTCTCCCTCTTTGAGGATGCCGACCACCACCTTCTTCCCCTCGATTTCTTTGGATATCTCCACCGCCCCGTCATCGATGAGATAGATCCAGTCTCCGTAGGTGCCTTCCTTGAAGATCACCTGGCCATCCTCGTAGGTTTCGTACGATGCCACCTGAAACATAAGAAATCCCCTCCTTCTTGTTGGGAAAGTTGGTCAATAAATCCCAGCTGTTGAGCAGAATTTTCGCCGCAGCCAGTGAAGAGCGTCTTCACTACATAACTTGATTGGGTCTATTGTATCACAGTCATCGTCCTTCATAAAGGGTTTCTAACGGGGTGGCGAATATTTCATCCCCCTTGCCCTCGGTTCGACGGGATGTGGGAGGTCTTATAGGCAAGGCAGACGGGAAATCGGTGCCCGGCGGGGTCGCTTTTCCTGTTGACAGACAGGCAGCCTTGGGGCATAAGCCGGGCCGATATGGTTCCCACCACGGCCCCGCAAAAAGACGAAAGGATCCTGCTGCGCATCGACGACAAGCATTCGGTATCCCTTGCCTTTTCCCCGCCCGACCCGAGAGCCGCCGGGCAGCGGACCACCGTGGTCATCGCCCACGGGGCGGGGAACGACATGGAACACCCCTTGCTGGCCGATGTGGCCGTCGGCCTCGCCGCCGCCGGCTATCCGGCTGTCCGGTTCAACTTTCCCTACAAGGTTGCCGGCCGCAAGGCCCCGGACCGCCAGGAGGTCCTGGAGGATTCATGGCTGGCCGTCGTCGCATATCTCAAGAAGGAAGGAGGGTTGCCTCAGGATGGCATCGTCGCCGCCGGCAAGTCTCTGGGGGGTCGGATAGCCGCCCAGTTGGCCGCGGACGGGAGGCTCCCTGTCCGGGGGCTGATCTTTCTGGGCTACCCCCTCCACCCTCCCGGGCAGCCGGAACATCTCCGGGACGCCCATCTTTACCGGATCGCCACCCCCATGTTGTTCTTCACCGGCACCCGCGATCCCCTCTGCGACCTGACCGTCCTGCGCCCCGTCCTGCAGCGCCTCACCGCCCCCTGGGAGCTCTCCCTCCTCGAGGGAGGAGATCATTCCCTCGCCCTCCCCGCGGCGGCGGGCGTCCCGCCGGCCAAGATTCACGCCAACCTCGCCACCCGGATAATTCGCTGGTTGCAGGCGCGGTGATTTGTGATATGAAGAACCGATGAGTTCAGCCACCGCCATAATCCCCCATGAACGCCAACGGAGCAAATACCGCTGCCTGTCCTGCGGGACTACGGAAAACATGGGTCGGCGGCGTTACTGCTCCGTGGACTGCCGCCAGAAACTCCGCCTCCGCCTCGACGCCCGTACCGGGCTCGTGGAGGCCCTCAACACCCGCTGCGCCACCTTCTCGTTTTCCGAAACCCTGATCATGATGGATATTCTCCCCTATGGGAGCTCCGAAATCTTCAGCTTTTTGTTTCCCCGGACCCCCGGCAAGAAACCGAGCGAGGATTTCAGCAGCATGGCCGACATCCTGGGAGAACGCTGGTGGGCGGAAAAACGCCGGACCAACAAGCGGTTCCTTGCCTCCCAGCATGTCCTGGAACAGGCCGTGCGGAACTACAAACCCCTCACCTCCGTCAAGCCCGTCATCACCACCTTCTCCTCGGTGAAAAAGACCTCGCTCCTCATCCTCAATCTCGGCCACGCCGATCTCTGCTCGCCCCGACTCCAGGAGCTCATCAAGACCTCCTTCCGTCAGCAGGCCAAGGTTCATCATCCCGATGCGGGGGGGGATGCCGAGGTGTTCCGGAAACTATACCAGGCTTACGAGGAGATGATTTCCTGGGCGAACAATCCCACCTTCATCCGGCGGCGCGGTTTCCCCGACAAGTGGTTCTACGACGGCGACAAGAAAAAGTGGGTGCAACCCCTGCCGGGATGAACAACGGTGGGGAAGAAAGAACAAGCAAAGAGGGGAATACCCCTCCCGGGCAATGACCGGGGCAGAGAGGGATTAACTCCCATCATTTACAACCATTGATCCATCCCTACCCTGGTCTCCCCTTGAAAGGAAAGAAAGAAATTTTCTTGTGGACGATCAGGAAAATATCGACAAGAGCTTGAATACTCTCAGCTTTTGTTGTAGCTACTTACGGACATGAGGGTTTATGAAGGATGAACAGCGGGGCGTTCCGACGCGACCAGCCTTCTGGAACAACAGCAAGCGCTACTACGACCTGAAGAGCTACTGGCGGAACCGCTTCGGGTGCAAGGTTTACAAGCTGCCCCTCGACGCCGGTTTCACCTGTCCCAACCGGGACGGCCGGGTCGCCGTGGGCGGCTGCATTTACTGTGACGGCCGGGGCTCGCGGCTACGCCAGGCCGGTCCCCTGCCTTCCGTAACCGCCCAGATAACCAAGGGCAAGGCCTACTACACCGTCCACCGTCAGGCGGGGAAATTCATCGCCTACTTCCAGACCTTCACCAACACTTACGCAGACTTGGAACATCTGCGGCGCCTCTACGACGAAGCCCTGGCCCAGCCCGACGTGATCGGGCTGTCCATCGGCACCCGCCCGGACTGCGTCCCCGACCCCGTCCTCGATCTCCTGGAAGGTTACGCCCGGCACAGCCATATCTGGCTGGAATTGGGCCTCCAGTCCCTCCATGACCGGACACTGGCCCTCCTCAACCGGGGGCACGACGCCGCCACCTTTCTCGACGCCGTGACCAGGACGGCAGGGCGGGGCATCCACCTGTGCGTCCACATCATCGTCGGTCTTCCCGGGGAGACCCGGGCGGATATTCTGGCGACGGCCCGGGCCCTGGCCGCCCTGCCCCTCCAGGGAATCAAGATCCATTCCCTCCTGGCCCTCCGGGGTACGCCCCTGGGCCGCCGGTACGAAAGCGGCGAGATATCCCTGTTCTCCCGGGAGGAATATATCCACACCGTCTGCGACCTTCTGGAAATCCTGCCCCCGGAGATGGTGATCCAGCGCCTGACCGCCGACGGCTACAAGGACATCTTCCTCGGCCCCGCCTGGGCGGTGAACAAGATGGACGTCCTCAACGGCATCGACGCCGAGCTCAAGCGCCGCCAAAGCTGGCAGGGCCGCCGTTTTATCTCCTGAGCTCGCAATCCCCTCTTCTCGACAAGGCCCGGTAGCCCCGCTCCCGGTAGAGTCGCAGGCAGGCGTCCAGAACGTCTCGGTCGCACTTTGTGACCCGGTGGCAACCGATCTCCTCCAGGGTGGCCTCTATGCCGAGGGCGGTGTTTTCGAAGGCGGTACGGAATTGCTCATCGCTCTGACACAGGGCGGCCTCCAGCTTCCTGGGCTCCTGAAAGATGGGGGCGATCTTGGCAACGCCGACAACCATAAGAATTGAACGGGTGGCCGTTTCCTTTTTCGTGCCGCCGAAATGAATCATTTTCTCCATCTCGGCTTAGAACTCTTTGATGGCGCACGTGGTCATGGCGGTCCTCAGTCGCATCAAGTTGTTGTCAATACCTGCTTTTTCCTAAGCGCCGTCATCAGGTTCCGCCACGGCGCTATCTCAATGCCCCGGCGGGTTTGTGGTTGATTGCCGCCATAAATCAGCAATCCCTTTTCCACACCGGATAACTGGAACCATTTATGGAGACCGGCAAAGAAATCCTGGGTGACTGTTTGCCCCGATTTGATTTCCACCGGCATGGCCTCGCCGCCTTCATCTATTATCACATCGATTTCGTTGCCCGTACTGTCCCGCCAGAAATACAGATTGGCGGCAAGCCCTTGATTGTATTTATCTTTAATCAGTTCTGAGACAACCAGCGATTCAAAGAGCGCACCCCGCATAGGATGAATGGAAAGTTGTTCCGGGTTTTGAATGCCGAGGAGCCAGGCGGCCAGTCCGGTGTCGAAGAAATACAGTTTGGGTGTTTTGACCAGGCGTTTATTGAAATTGCGGTGATATGGCGTCAGCGTAAAGGTGAGATAACTGGCTTCCAGGACCGATAACCAGGCCCGTGCCGTATTGTGGGTAATGCCGCAGTCGTTGGCCAGGGAAGATAAATTCAGCAACTGTCCGGTCCGGGCCGCGCACATGCGGACAAACCGCTGAAAAGAGCTTAAATCCCGCACGTTGATCAATTGACGGAGGTCGCGCTCGATGTAGGTCATCATGTATCCGGCGTACCAGTTTGGCGGCGGAATATTCCGGTCATAGACCGGCGGATACAGTCCCTTGAAGAGCAAACCATTCAAATCGTCGATCAGGATATCGGCGTGCTCCAACTCTTCCAAAGAAAACGGCAACAACTGGATGATACCCGTTCGCCCGGCCAGGGACTGGCCGCTTTTCGATAAAAGTCCGAACTGCTGGGAACCCGTGAGGATAAAGCGCCCCATTCCCCCCTCGAGATCGACATGAGACTGAAGGTACGAGAAGAGATGCGGGCATTTCTGGGCTTCGTCCAGGATGGCGCCGCTGCGGTAGCGGGCCAAGAAACCACGGGGATCCGCCATTGCCCCTTCCAGAGAATCGGGATCTTCCAGGGACACATAGGGCTTTTCCGGAAAAGCGGTCCGGACAAGGGTCGTTTTTCCCGATTGCCGGGGCCCGGTCACGGTCACGATTGGGTAATGCCGTGATAATTCAATAAGTGATTTGGATGCGTTACGAGGAATCATGAGGCGAGAATACAATCCGTCTTGCAAATTGTCAATTCAATTTACAATTTGCAAAGACAGCTTTGTGAACGGTTCTCTGTTTACTGAAGCCGGCGGGCCGCCGGTTCCTCTCCTGACTGACTATTCTTCCAACAGAAACTTGAAAGCCGGGATTACGCGGATGGTCGTTTCCCGATCCCTGATTTCTTCTTCCTCCTCATGGGTGACGATCAAACCTTCCCGCAATCCCGTCTCTTCCATGGCCCGCCGCAGGGCTTTTATTTCCCGCGTTCTCGTGGCGTCGGCGGTCATGTCCCAGGAAACCTGAATCAAGGCGGTGATTTTTTGGCCATCCCAGCAAAGGAAGTCCACCTCCGCGCCGCCGGCCGATCGGTAGTAAAAAATATCCTCGCCGCGACGTTTCAAGGACAGAAAAACGAGGTTTTCCAGGAGCCGACCGGTATTTTCCGCAAAGCTGAACCCGGCGGCGCCGGGAAGGCCCGTATCCACTGCATATATTTTCTTTGGACTCCGGATTTGCTGGCGCGGTGAATAGGAAAAGGCGTTAACGGCAAAAAGCAGCCGGGCGTCAGAGAAAAAAGAGATATACTCTTTGACCGTTTTGTCGTGGAGCCCCAGAAGATTGCCCAAACGGTTATAACTGAACAGGTTGGCCGTATTGGCCAGAAGATAGAAGAAGAGATCATCGAGATCGGCCGGCTTCTTGATGGAAAAGCGCGGGGCAATATCCTGGTAAAGGATCGTGCGGGCGTACATCACCAGGATTTCATTTTTCAGCGCCGGGGAGGCGATGAAGGCGGTTTCCGGGAAACCGCCTTCCCGCAGATAGACGTCCATCAGTCCCCGGAGGCGCGTCTCCGCTCGGACCGCCGCCAGGTGATCGGAAATCGCCAGACCCTTGGCCCGGATATATTCGGAGAAGGAAAACGGGAAAATTTCCACCGGCAGGGTTCTGCCGGAAAGCAGCGTCATGAACTCAGACGATAACAGGCGAGAATTTGAACCGGTCACCACGAATTTAATTCCCTGCTGCTCGTAGCGGGATTTTACGAAGACCTGCCATTCCGGGAAGAACTGCACCTCATCCAGCAGCATGTAGATCAGTCCTTCCGGGGCGGTCAGTTTGAGATAGTCCTCGAAAAGTCTATCCAAGATCCTGATATCGTTTCGGAAACGACTAAGCACGGGCGTCTCCAGGTTGAAAAAGAAGATGTTGCGAGGGGCAACGCCCTTTTCCCTGATCAGGAGCTGAATCACCTGCTGCATAAGCGTGCTCTTGCCGGCCCGCCTCACACCGACCACGAAAATGATGTGGGGAATGTCCAGGTAATTCTTGACCTTATCCAGGACGTCTCTGGGAATTCCCACCTCGGCTCCGGTTTCCTGCCAATGGCTGTTTTGGGCAATTATGGCGCTTTCAAACATAACAAATCCGAACAAACGATCATTTTTTCGTATTTATAATACGGTAAAGGCGGATAGTCAAGAAGATTAATCAGCGACAGCGTCCATGAGGGTGGGGACGGTTCTCTTTTTTGCTGAAGCCGGCGGGCCGCCGGTTTATTTCTTGAGTTCGTAGCCTTTTTCCCGGAAGAGGCGCAGGCAGGCGTCCACCGCCGCTTCGTAGAGGACGCCCCGTAGTTTCTGGATTTCCGCCAGGGCGATCTCCAATCCCAGGCTCGGACGGTAGGGACGGTGGGAGGACATGGCCTCCACCACGTCGGCGACGGCGATGATCCTGGCCTCCATGAGGATCTCCTCCCCCTTGAGGCCCCGGGGGTAGCCGCTGCCGTCGCAGCGTTCGTGGTGCTGATAGACGATCTCGGCCACCGGCCAGGGAAAATCTATGTCCTTGAGCATCAGATAACCCTGCTCGGAGTGGTTCTTGATGAGTGAGAATTCCAGCTCGGTGAGGCGGGTCGGCTTGCTGAGGATCTCCGCCGGGATGGCCAGTTTGCCGATGTCGTGGATCGCCGTCGCCGCCGCCACGCCCTGCACGATATTCTCCGGCTGCCCCATCTCCGTGGCGATGGCCCGGGCCAGGTCCGCCGTCCGGCGCTGATGCCCCGCCGTATAGGGATCCCGGATCTCCACCGCCATGGAGATGGCTCTGACGGTCCCTTTCAAGGCGAGCCGCAGGCGCTCCGTCAGGTCCCGCAAACGCTGCTCCGCCAGGCGGCTTTCCGTCACGTCCCGGCCTACGGACTGGAATTCGACGAACTTCCCACCCTCGTCGAAGATGGGCGAATCGATCCAGAAGAAGATTCTCCCCGAGCCGTCGTGCAGACGGACCTCGTGCTCATAGCTCGCCTTCCGCGGTTCCTGCAGCAGCTTCCCGTAGAAGGCCACAACCTCGGCCCGACCGTCTTCCGGAAGGAAGTCCACCCACTTGCGGCGGCCGATATCCGCCGTAGTCAAACCAAACAATTCCAGGTAGCGGGTGTTGGCAAAGGTCAGGGTGGTGTCGGGCAGCCAGCGGCAGATGGCGTCGTCCTGGGATTCCACGATCGCCCGGTAGCGGGCCTCGCTTTCCCGCAGGGCCTCCATACTGGCGCGGCGCTCCCGGCGGATCTCCTTCTGTTCCAGGGCGGCGAGCACCGCCGGACCGAGGCGCCGGAAATGCTCCTTGATGACGTAATCCCAGGCCCCGGCCTTCATGCAGGCCACGGCCGTCTCCTCGTTCGTCGAGCCCGTCAGGATGAGAAAGGGCGTATCGGGGGCGTGTTTCTGGGTCAGCTTCAGCGCCGCCATGCCGTCGAAGCGGGGCATGCTGTAATCGGACAGGATGATGTCGGGCGCGAAAGACGCCAGGGCAGCCAGAAAATCCTCCGGGGTTTCGACGCGCCGGAAAACGCTCCGGGGCAACACCTTGAGCACCTCCCGCCGACAGAGTTCCGCATCCGTAGGCAGATCCTCCACAATCAGAATCTTGATCTCGTCGTTCATTTCCTCATCCTTTTTTCACTTTTCCCCCGGCCGTCAGGCCGGCGGCGGCTGATTGATCAGCAGCCAGTACAGACCCAGATTGCTCATGGCCTCCATGAACTCCGCGAAGCCCACGGGCTTCACCACATAGCTGTTGGCCCCCAGGGCATAGGCCTTCTGGATGTCCGGGTCCTCCCGGGAGGAGGTCACGACCACCACGGGGATCTTCCGGGTCTGGTCATCCGCCTTGAGGGCCTGCAAAACCTCCAGACCGCCCAGCTTGGGGAGCTTGAGATCCAGGAGGATCACCTTCGGGGGCTGGGCACCGTCCCGGTCCACATAGGCGCCCCGGCAGAAGATGAAGTCCAGGGCCGCGGCGCCGTCCTCCACCACATGGAGCGGGTTGAGGATATTGCGCTTCCGCAGGGCCCGGATCATCAGCTCCGCGTCCTGGGGGTTGTCTTCCACTAGCAGGATGTCGATGACATTCATGTTTTCCATCCGCCCTCACCTCCTTCTTCTAAGCAAGTTCTCTTATCATATCCGTCCCTTTTAGGACAACATCGATGACATAGTATCCGGGCCATGTGCGGCGCTGCGCTTCATCCTTCGCAAATGCACCGTGCCCACAAACCAGCGGTCGGCTAATCCGGCAGGGTGAAGAAAAACGTCGCCCCCTTGCCGGCCTCGCCCTCTCCCCAGATCCGGCCGCCGTGGCGGTGGACGATCCGCTGGGCGATGGCCAGTCCCGCCCCGGTCCCCTCGAACTCCTGGGCGCTGTGGAGACGCTGGAAAACCCCGAAAAGTTTCCCCGCATAGGCCATGTCGAAACCGACGCCGTTGTCCCGGACGAAATAGGCCCCCTTTTCCCAACCCACCTCGATGCGCGCCCGCTCCTGCCGCCGGGAAAACTTCACGGCGTTGCCGAGGAGATTCACCCATACCTGGCGCAGGAGCGCCGGATCGCCCTGGGCGGGGGGCAGGGAGGCAACCTGGAAGTCGATTCTTACCTGCTCCGCCGGGGCCGTCGTCTCCCGATAGACGGCTTCCGCCAGGGCGGTCATGTCCACCGCGATCCGGCGCATCTCCTGTCGGCTCAGGCGGGACAGGGACAGGAGGCTGTCGATGAGCCGCCCCATGTCCCGGGCGCTTGCGCTGATCACCCCGCAGAGCCGACGTCCTTCCGCGCCGAGCAGGCCGCTGTAATCCTCCGTCAGGATCCGCGCATAACCGTCCACGGCCCGCAGCGGCGCCCGGAGATCGTGCGACACGGAATAGGTGAAGGCCTCCATCTCCCGGTTGGCCGCCTCCAGCTCCGCCGTCCGCGCCCGGACCCGCTGCTCCAGTTCCTCGTTGAGCTTGAGTATCTCCGCCTCGGCCTCCTTGATGCGGCTGATGTCCTGTTTCGCCCCCCAGACCCGGAGGAGGAAGCCGTCTTCCACATGGCCGGTGAGGCTGTTGAGAAAATATTTCACCGTCCCGTCCCGGGCCAGCTCCTTGGTCTCCACGTTGGCTATCTGGTGGCCGTTTTCGATGAAGGCCCTAAGATAATCCACATTCTCCCGCGCCAGGCGGGGAAAGACCTGGCCGATCCGGAAACCGAGCATGTCTTCCGGCCGCTCGTAGCCGTGGCTTACCGCAAAGGTCCGGTTGCACTCCCCGATCACCGCGTGGGCGTAAAGCTGATCGAGTTGTTCCGTAGTCCCCAGGGAGGTGTCGATGGGGGCATGGGCGATCTCGAAGAGGCAGATAGCCTCCGAAGACTGTTTGACGAACGCCCGGTAGCGTTCCTCGCTCAGGCGCAGCGCCGCCTCCGCCTGCTTTTGTTCCGTGATGTCGTTGTAGAGGACCTGGTATTGCGAAACACCGTCCCAGAGAATGCGCTTGCGAAACACCTGGAGATGGCGGACCTCGCCGTCCTTCCGGACGATGGCGATCTCGTATGCCCCGGGCGTCTCCTCCCCCCGGCGCCGTTTGTCCCGCCGCACCCGGAAGGCGGCGTAACTCTCCGGGGTGTAGCGATCCTCCGTAGAGCGGCTACGCAATTCCTCGACGTCATCGTAGCCGTAAATATCCAGGAGCGCCCGGTTGGCGTAGATCGTCTCCCCGTCCTCCGAAACGATCCGCACCCCCAGGGGAGAGTCGTCCAAGGAACGGCGGAAATTCTCCTCGCTGGCCCGCAGGGCCTCTTCCGCCAGGCGGCGCTCTGTGATGTCCTCCACCATGCCTTCGAGACGCGCCAGGGTTCCCCCGGCGTTCCGGATAGCACGGGCGCTCACGGACACATGAACTACGGTGCGGTCCTTCCGGAACAGCCGGATTTCATAGTCTTTTACTGCGTCTTCCCCGGCAAGACGGCGGAGGAGTTCCCGCCGCTGCCCGGGGGCCACATAGAGCTGCCCGGCCACGTCGGTGATGGCGGCCAGCATCTCCCCCGGGGCGTCGTAGCCGAGGAGCCGGGCGAAAGCGGGATTGGCCGCCAGGAGCCTGCCGTCCGGGGTGGACTGGTAGATGCCCACCACGGCGTTGTCGAAGAGAGAGCGCAGCCGATGTTCTGTCCTTCTGAGCCGGTCATCGCTTCGTTTCTTGTCCAGAATCAGCCGGGCGTTGGCCATGAAGGCCCCCAACTGTCGCAGGTCCTCTTCCCCGTAGTCGATTTCTTTGTTGGCCACGGCAGCGATCATAGCGACTTTGCCCTCTGTAAGAAAAGGTACGGAAAGCAGCCGGGTCAGCGGGACGTGACCGGGGGGCAGTCCTTTCTTGGCCGGATGTGCCCGGCGGTAATCGTTCAGGATCAGGGGCGTGCGGCGGCGGACCGCCTCCGCCCAGACCCCCGCTTGCTCGATCTCGAAAACGAGGGGCCGCACGGCGATATGACAATCAACATGGGCATCCCGGGAAAGGCTGTAAGAGCGCATCTTCTTTTCTGCGCCGTCGATGTATCCGAAAAAACCGTATCTGCTGCCGGTGATGGCAAGGCATTCCGCCATGACCCGGTCGCTGAAGGTCTCTTCGTCGGCATCCACAAGATTGGCAAGTTCCCAGAGGGTCTGGAGGCGGCTGTTGAGGAAGGCCTGCTCCGCCTCCGCCGCCCTCCGGGCGGCGTTTTCCCGGTGGAGATTTTCGATGGCGGTGTAGGATTCCTTGAGGCTGGCCGCCATCTGGTTACTCTCCGCCGCCAGGTCGGCCAGTTCGTCGTCGCCCGTCGCCTCGATGCGGTGATCCAGATCGCCGCCGCCGATCCGGACCACGCCCTGATGGAGGGCCTTCAGGCGCTTGGCAATGATCTGCCGCGTCGCCAGGGAATTGGCGATGATCGCCAGTCCGCCGCCGAGGAGCAGGAAGAACGTGAGCAGGAAACCCCGGTTGCGCGTTTGGCGGGCGGCCTTTTCCGTCGCCTCGTACAATTTGTCGAGGCTCTCGTTGAGGTTGTAAGCCCTAAGCAGCAACTGACTTAGCAGCCGCTTCCTTCTTTCTTCGGCGCCGGGCCGTCCCGCCGGCGTTGTTTTCGTCAGGAGCTCCGACAAGGCGGTCGTTTCTTCGAAGTGTCGCTGCGCCTCCTGGAGCAGGGTCCTTTCTTCCCCGGTGGTGAACCTTGCCGCGGCTTCCGTGAGCAGGCCGCGGAGGAATTCCGTTTTGACCTGCCACTGAACGGCGGCGCGGGGGGATTGTCCCAGGAAACTTTCCCCTCGTAAAAGCATCCTTTCAAAGGCCGCCTTGCGCATCGCGTTGACCAGTTCCTCGTTCCGTTCCACGATGCCGATCTGCCGGTAGCTCCAGAAGAGGGCCACGGCCATGAGCAGGACGGCCACCAGGGCCAACCAGGTATTGAGCTTGAGTCTCTCGCCTATTTTCATCGCCGGGCTCCCCTAACGGATAATGCGGACCGCTTCCGGTCGCACGGCCAGCAGGCCGTCGAGATAAAGGAAGTCGAGGTAGTTGGGGACCTCCCGGCCGGACGTCAACTTCTGCCGGATGGCCCAGCGCGTCTGGTCTTCCAGGCTCACAATGAGCGCCTGGTCGAGAGATACCTTCCAGGAGTAACTGTCCCAGATGTCCCGCAGCAACGACCGTTCGAGCCCGGTAAGCTCGGCGACGAGACGCTGCGCTTCCCCAGGTTGCGTCCGGGCGAAGGCCTCTGCCCGCAGGAGCGCCCGGAGCGCCTTCTTGACGGTCTCCGGTCGCCGGGCGACGAAGTCCGCACGGGCGGCCAGACAGGCAACGTCGCTGTAGAGATGATCGTCATAAATGCTCACCCCGTTATCCTGCAACGCCGCTTCGAGCTGTTTGCGCGTCGGATTCCATATGGAGACCGCATCTACATTTCCCTGCATGAGGGCAGCCGGCATCTCGTCCGGTTTCAGGTCCACAAGCCTGACTTCCCGCCGGTTTATGCCCCGTATGGAGAGGAGGGAATCCAGATAGAAATCTCCCGTGGTCCCCAAAGGCACACCGATCCTTTTCCCTTTCAGATCCTCGGGGGTGAGAATGCCCCGATCCTTTCTGGCCACTACGGAGAGGGACCGCCGCGATGTCCCGGTAACGGCCAGGATGTTGATCTTTTGGCCGCCGGCCACGGCAAACATGATCGGTGTGTCCGCCACAACGGCCATATCCGCTTTTTCTTCCAGGACGGCCTGGAGGGCCGGTTTGCCGAAAGAGTGCCACTGCGGGGTCACCTCCAGCCCTTCGGCCAGGAAATACCCCTGCCGGTAAGCGATATGGGTCAGCACCGACAGCATGGTCGTGGGATAGGCGATGGTGATCTTTTCCGGCGGTCCGGCGGGGGGCGGCGGTTCCTGACGGCAGGCCGTCCCGGCCAGGACCATGGCCGCCAGGAGGGCAAAGGCGATCCACGTATGGGGATTAAGAATGATCCTTGTTTTCATGATCTATATGAAAATGTCCTCCATTCGTTATATTTCATAAACTTATTATAAATAATAAACAAATGAAATGTAAACCCAGGAAAGGCCGCACCAAAAAACTTTTCGGGGGAGATCCGCCGCTGCTCATCCCGGCAGGGTAAAGTAGAAGGTGGCCCCTTTGCCGACCGCGCCCTCCGCCCAGATCCGGCCACCGTGGCGGTGGATGATCCGCTGGACGATCGCCAGCCCCACCCCCGTTCCCTCGAATTCCCGGGCGCTGTGGAGGCGCTGGAAAACCCCGAAGAGCTTGCTCGCGTAGGACATGTCGAAACCGGCGCCGTTGTCCCGGACGAAGTACACCGGTTCTTCCCGGGTGGTCCGGGTCGCCTGGCCCGATGCCCCCCCGACGGCGACCGGCGGCGAACCTGATGCCGCCGCTCTAATGCCGCGCTCCCGGTCTGTGCCAGCCGACGCTACCCCTACCTCGATGACGGCCCGCTCCTGCCGCCGGGAAAACTTCACGGCATTGCCGAGGAGATTCATCCACACCTGGCGCAGGAGCACCGGATCGCCCTGGGCCGGGGGCAGGGGGGCGAGATGGAAATCGATCCGCACCCGCTCCGCCGGGGCCGTTGCCTCCCGATAGACCGATTCCGCCAGGACCGTCATGTCCACCTCGATCCGGCGCAGCTCCGCCCGACCGATCCGGGAAAAGGACAGGAGATCCTCGATGAGTTTTCCCATGTCCCGGGCGCTGTCGCTGATCACCCCGCAGATCCGCTGCCCCTCCTCGTCGAAAAGTTTGCCGTAATCCTCGGCCAGCATCCGCGTATAGCCGTCGATCGCCCGCAGCGGCGCCCGGAGATCGTGGGACACGGAATAGGAGAAGGCCTCCAGATCCGCCGTCCGCTCCCGGACCCGCCGCTCCAACTCCTCGTTGAGCTTGTGAATTTCCTCCTCCGCCTTCTTGAGCCGGGTGATGTCCTGCTTCGCCCCCCAAACCCGGAGCAACCGCCCGTCCTCCACCTGGCCGATCAGGCTGTTGAGGAAATATTTCACCGTCCCGTCCCGGGCCAGCTCTTTGGTCTCCACATCCGCAAGCTGGTGGCCGTTTTCAATGAACTGCCTGAGATAATTTACATTTTCCGGCGCCAGACGGGGAAAGATCTGGCCGATCCGGAAGCCGAACATCTCCTCCGGCCTTTCGTAGCCGTGGCTGGCGGCAAAGTTCTGATTGCACTCCCCGATGACGGCCTGGGCATACAATTGATCGATCTGTTCCTCCGGGGGCAAGGACGTATCGAGGGGGGCATGTTCCAGCTCGAACAGGCAGATCGCCTCCGAGGACTGCTTCACGAAGGCCCGGTAGCGCTCCTCGCTGAGCTTCAGGGCCTCCGCCGCGGCCATCCGTTCGGTGATGTCCACGACAGTGGTAATGTAATAAAGCGGCTTCCCTTCCGGGTCGCGCCGGAGGGCGACGCTGAGATCAGCCCAGATATACGATCCGTCTTTGTGGAGGTAGCGTTTGATGAACCGGGCGGCGCTCTTTTTGCCTGTAAGGAGGGACAACAACTGCTGCTGACTGGTTTCGATATCTTCGGGCGGCGTAAGCTCATGCCATGTTTTGTTTTTCAACTCTTCCGGGGTGTAGCCCAGCATCTCGCAGAAGGCCTTGTTGACCATGATCTCCCCGGTCAGGGCGGTGATCGACTTCCCCACGTTCGCCGTCTCGAAGACCGCTTTGAATTTCTCCTCGCTTTCCCGGAGTTCCGCCTCCGCCCGGCGGCGCTCGGCGGCGAATTCATCCTCGACGAACCGTTCATAATCCAGGGTCGGGGTGATGTCGTGGAGGAAAACGACGAGCCCGGCGATCCGGCCATCCGCGTCCTGCACGGGAAGGAAGCGTCCTACCTGGAGTGACGGCTTGGTGAAGGGGATCAGAACCTTGTGGAGGACGGGAGAGAGGATCCGCGGTTGTCTTGTCGCCATGACCTGGGCGCAGGTGGCGCGGGTGATGTCCGGCGTTTCCGGCGCCGCCTCGGGCAGAGTCTTGCCGAGGACCTCCTCCTCGGTCAGGGCGGTCCGCTCCGCCAGCCAGGGATTCCAGGACCTGATCCGCCCGGCGGCATCGAGGATGAGGATGCCGAAGTCGCTCGCCTCGATGAGGGTCTGGAAAAAGGGGTTGGCCGTCGGGGCCGTCAGGGGTATGTCCATATCCGCCTGCTGCTCCTTGCGCTTTTCGTTCTTCAGCCGATTTTAGTCAGCAACATCTTCACGTCTGTCTCCCCCATGAGGAGTATCAGGTAGCTGATGAGCTCCGCCTCGCCGATGGTGAGGCGGCTGACCAGGACAAAGGCCTTTTCCGCGTCGGCGGCGCCGCCAAGGAGTTCCTGGGCGGCCTCTTCCCCTTTCAGATTCAGCGCCACGTCCGGCAGACTCACCCGCAGGCGGCCGTGGGCATGGTCGGCCAGGACGGCGATGGCGGCGTTGAGGACGATGTTGCCCATCTCCGTCAGGACGGACTGCTCCGCCGAGGAGAGCCGGCCCAGCTCCTCCTGGATGCCCACCAGGGTCCGCACCAGGAAGGCGGCATGGCCCGCCGAAAAGACCATGGTCGCCGAACCGTTGAACGGCCCGGAAAAGCGCTGCCGGATGGAGACGCCCACCAGCTCCACCTCTTCCCGGAAGAAATCCATCAGGCCCGCGGCCGTCATGAGCTCCACCTCCGGCACCTTCAAGCGGACCCGGCGGGACAGCAGGACGCTCAGGGCATTGGCGGCCTGTCCCATGGCGATGTTCATGAGCTCGGTGAAGGCGTCCTTCCGGGCCGGGGTGAGCAGGGAGGAGGCGGGATCCCGGGGCGCCGCGGCGAGGGCGGCCGTCAGCGCCTCCGCCGGGGCGGTTTTGGAGACGAAACGGTCGGCGCCGGCCTCCCGCACCGCCGCCTGGGAGGCCTCCTGAACGTCGGCGGAGACGGCGACGATGATGAGTTCCGGCCGGCGGGCGCGCAGCCGGCGGATCACCTCGAGGCCGTCCATGCCCGGCATGAGGAGGTCCACCGTCGCCGCCGCCGGGGCGGTTTCCTCCTCCAGGCGCAGGGCCTCCGCGCCGTCCTGCGCCTCGACGACCTCATGGCCCGCGGCCCGGAGCACCGCCCCGAGACGATGGCGGGCATAGGCCGAATCATCCACCACCAGCACCTTCATCGCCAGACCTCCTTTTTCTCGATTTCCCGCAATATGTACCTCTCCGGCCGCCCCATGGGTTTTGCCCGACAGATCCAAGATGGTTACGGAGCGGGGAAGGGAGTGTCCTGACTGTCGTCAGGTCTTGTTCTCTCCGGTCTCGAGCTGGGCCCATTCCTCCACGGCACGGAGGAGACGGTCCAGGGAGGCCACGCCCAGGACGATGATCAGATAGCCCGTCACGGCGCTGTCCTTGATCCGGAAGGTCGTATAGATGACGAGGGCGTAGCGCAACTCCTCCTTGCCGATGACCAGGGAATCGAGCATGTTGTTGAGCGCTTCGAGATGCAGCCGGGGGACGGAGAAGGCCACATGGACCTTGAGGAGGTTGCCGAAGACGCCCAGGCAGGCGTTCAGGAGAATGTTGCCCGTCTCCATGAGGACCTCCTGCCCGGAAACGTCCAGGCGTCCGGCGCCCGCCTCCTCTCCGGTCAAAAGATCGACGAGGCTGTTGGCGCCCTCGTAGTTCAACATGAGGATGGCGTCGCCGGAAACGGGACCGGTGAAGATCTGGTGCACCGAGGCGATTTCCCCGACGACGAACTCCGCCAGGGCCGTCTGCAGGTCCGTGATGGGATGTACGGCCACTTTGGGGACGTTCAGGGTCACCCGGTGCCCGGTGAGATCGGAAAGGGCCGCCGCCGTCCGGGAAAAGGCGATGTTGATCAGTTCCGTCAAGGCGTCTTTCTGCTCGTCCGTGAGTATCATCGTCCTCCCTCCGCTTGTTCGTTTTTGAGGATCAATCCGCCAGGGCCTGCGCTACCGTCTGCAGGACCGCTTCCGCCGCCAGGGGCTTGTTGATCATCCCTTTCGCGCCCGCGGCGATCACCATGTCCCGGGTGGAGCTCTGGATGTCCGCCGTGGCCACAATAACCCGGGCGCCGGGATCCATCTCCCGGAGCTTTTCCAGGACCTCGAGACCGTGCATCCCCGTCATGGTGAGATCGAGCATGACCAGTTCGGGCTTGTCGAGGAAGTACCGCTCCAGGCCGGTGATGCCGTCTGTGGCCTCGATGACTTCATGACCGGCGGGCTCGAGAATGGCCCGCATCATCCGCCGGGAGAGGGCCGAATCGTCAATGATCACCGATTTTCGCGGACGCTTTAACCGTCATTTTGGTATAAGGATTTGAAGTTGCCGTCATTGGAAATCAAGGTTCAATTTAAGGCCGCCGAGCCAGGAGAGAGACTGGGGAAGCCTTTGC
>JAGPFL010000117.1 GCA_018056545.1 Syntrophobacterales bacterium | reverse complement strand
CCTTTTTGTATGTCTCTGTAATTTTTGCCACTATATTGCCACTTTTGGAAATCCTATGACCATTTCCAGGCCATAAATCCGGTCACTCCCACCCATGATAAACCGTCTCCCTTCACCACAATTTATTGCTCAGAAGTCTAATCCGTCTCGATCATCCCAACGATTCCTGAAAAACCTGATCAACCCGACATCTTGAATCAAACCCTGCCGGCGTTACATCCGGGTGGACGGGGCATCGCCTGTGCACCGCCCGCTTGGTCGTGAGTCCGGCATTACGCCCGGCAGATTTTTTTGGCTATGCAGGCTTACCGGAAGGACACCCATCATGTTTGTTGCGCCTCCTGTCTGCACTCCTGATGGTTAAAGGGGGCAGGGCGCTCAGGATTGCACCTTTTCGGCCTTGATGATCAGTCTCGGCCAATCCCTCCCCATATTATTTGAACAAATCCGAGTGTGTGCCCGTGCGCTCGAAGATGATCTTTTCTCCGTCGATACGATAAATCAACAGCCAGTCCGGTTCAACATGACATTCACGCCGATCCTTGAAATTACCGATCAGGAGATGATCCCGGTGTCTGCGTTCCGGGGGGATTTCTGCGATGAGTGAACGGATGATGGTCTTAATGCTTTCAATGTTGCACCCGCACTTGATCATCAGCTTCAAATCTTTTTCAAATCGTTTTGTATAGGTGGGTGCCAGCATCAGACACCCAGTCGCTTGAACATATCATCGGCGTCTTTGCATTCCACCAAGCCCTTACCTTCTTCGCTCTCTCGGAATGCGGCAATCGTCTCCTCATTTGGGATCTCTACAGGGAAGGGGAGTCCTCGGCGCAACTTCACTTGACGGAAAAAGATATTGATCGCCTCAGTGGTTGAAAGTCCCAAACTATGCAGGATTTCTTCAACTTCATTTTTTAACTCCCGCTCAGTGCGGGCATTGATCATTGCTGTCCGAGCCATATTGTCAACCTCAGGTTATTTTTCTCCCTTGTATAACATTTGCTTTACAATGTCAATCGTCTATTCCAGGGGTTCACCCCGGCTTCCGGAAACTATTGTGTAACAGGTTGATATAATTCATGTTGCGTTTTTAAATTTATGGACTACATTTTTCATCGGCGGCATCTTTATCGCCAGTTTATTCAGTAATTCCATTTGGTTGGGGTTTGGCTCCACAGGCTTCCGTATCGTCTTGCCGGAAAGACGATCTTTCAAGGTGACAATATCGCCGTTACGGAAAGGCTCATAGAGATTCTTGGAGTTGAGATAGTCCACCCCTTCGTTCTTTTTACGTCTTTCGGCAAGTGTCAATGATCGGCATAATGGAGCCACCGATTTTCTCCGTAATGGAGCCAGTGAAAAGGGTTGAAAAAGGGTCTTCGGACCCCCCTTTCAATCAGGCGATTTGTCCTCCTTTCTTAGGTTGTTTTTCTGATCTTTGACAACTTGATCCTGGATGGAAAGAGCGGTAGCGCTTCCCCGCGGCACGTGGACAGCCACCGCCCGATGCGCCCCTTCATGCCTTCGTAGTGGCTCCCCGGCCAGTAGACCCGGCCGCAGGTGGGGCACCGGCAAAACTCGTTCGTGACGGTGAAAACCCCCGGTGGCACGAGGTCCCGCACCGCCTCCGCCGCCGCCTGTCTCAGGGGGGTGTTGCACTCCAGGCAGCGGGTAAAGGGGCGAATCCGGCCCTCCAGGGAAAAGACCCGCAACAATTCCACGATCTGCTCGTCCGGGTCCGTCGAGGCGGGGCGGAAGCTGTTGATCCGCCCGTCGGCGAGGATACCCCGTTTCAGATGTCCAGCCCAAGCCCTCCTCGATACGCTTACCGCCTTCCTGATGGCGAATCGTGTAATAGATGTCCGGTTTTTCCATGTCGCCGGGTCGGATGTAGCCGGTATCTTATCCCCTTGTAATTTGTCTTGTGCCATTCCATCAGAACCTCCCTTGGATAATCAATGGGTCTCCCAGTCCCCACTCTGTTTCCACTTCTCCCCTGAAAAACGATGTTTCATAACTCGTCATCATGGAGGCATTATGAACCTAAGTAGCTTAAATGTCGTGACATAATTGATCGTTTATGAAAGGTAATGAAAGGTATCTGTAAGGACTCTGACTCCGTGAATCGTGGTTCGAATCCACGTCTCCCAGCCAAATAAAATCAAGGGTTTAGCCGATAGACGGTTGACCCCTTTTTGTTTGCGATGGGCATGGAGGGGGCGGCCTTGGCTTCTCCCCACTCTAACCCTACTGCAATATTTCCCAGCCCCGTTACTTTTTTCGACGTCAGGATGAACGCATAAGTGGGGGTGGTCCTTGCGAAAACATAGAAAGGGGCGCGCTCGATATTTTTAGCTTGACAGAGTATATACCGCGATATATATCGGTTATGGAGGTGCAAAATGCAAACAGCTAAATTATTTCAAAATGGACGCAGTCAAGCGGTTCGTCTGCCCAAAGAATACAATTTTGAAGGAACAGATGTGCTAATTCAAAAGGTTGGCGATTCTGTCATTCTCTTTCCTAAAAACCGCGTGTGGGAAACATTTCTCCATGGCCTACATGGGTTTACCGATGATTTCATGGAAAACGGGAGAGAACAGCCGCAAATGCAAGAGCGAAAGGATCTGTAATGTATTTGCTTGATACAAATATCTGTATTTTTATCAAGAACAGAAAGCCTCTTTATATTCTGGAAAAATTGCGCAGTGTACTCGAACAAACCGTTTATTTATCCAGCATCACGGTAGCCGAATTGCAATATGGCGTTTACAACAGTCAAAACATTGAAAAAAACAGAATATCCTTAACCGAATTTCTGGCTCCATTTGAAATTATAGATTTTGGTAATACCGACGCTGAACACTTTGGCATTATAAGATCTCAACTAAAAAAAGAAGGTAATCTTATCGGCCCTTACGATATGCTCATCGCAGCTCAGGCGGTTGCGCGCAATCTCATCCTTGTTACCAATAATACAAAAGAATTTATAAGAATTAAAAACCTGAAACTCGAAGATTGGCAAGAATAGCGTCCGTAAGCGTCAGAAGGGGCTGTTTTTAGACCAAGCCCCATGACCGGCGCGGGAACAACGATGCATGAAACCCGCATGACGGCACGTCGTCACAAAACAGGATGAAAAACGGCGGGACGCACTCCTTCGTGTCCGCAGCGGCCCTGTTAATTATAAACCGTTGCAGATCAACAACATATGCGCGCATTTGCGAGTGATAAAGGGGGCGGAGGTCCGCTGCCGGGTCTTCTCATCCCTGTCGATACCCGTTTCGGCTGCCGTCACTTGTACAGCGGAAACCGACATCTCAAGGCACAAAGAGGCGGCGGTACTGCCCGTAACCCTCTTTTTCCAGATCTTCCTTGGGGATGAAGCGCAAGGCGGCGGAGTTCATGCAGTAACGCCTCCCCGTGGGCGGCGGGCCGTCGGGAAAGACATGGCCGAGGTGGGAATCCCCCCGGCGGCTCCGGACCTCCGTGCGGCTCGTCAGCAGGCGCCGGTCCTCCCGTTCCACGATGTTTCCCGCTTCCAGGGGCCGAGTGAAACTCGGCCAGCCCGTCCCGGAGTCGTATTTGTCCCGGGAACTGAAGAGAGGCTCCCCGGAAACGACATCCACGTAAATCCCCTCCCGCTTGTTGTCCCAGTATTCGTTCCGGAAGGGCGGCTCCGTCCCTTCCTCCTGGGTCACGGCGTACTGACGGGGGGTGAGGCGCCGCTTCAGGGTCGCCGCATCGGGTTTCCGATACTCCCCGTTCGCGGTACCGCCACCGCCTGGGGAGCCGGTGCCGGCCGCGGCATAACCGTCATGAGCGCCGCCTCCCTGAGACAGTGCCCGTTCCCCCGTTGTTTTCGTCATATCGGCCGGTTTCCCGGACTTGCCGGTGACGGCATCCGGGGCAGGCCCGGGGGCCGTCGTCCCCTCCC
>JAGPFL010000116.1 GCA_018056545.1 Syntrophobacterales bacterium | reverse complement strand
GGCAAGGCCTCCCGCCGGGCCTTTCCTCAAAAGGGGTAGATATGTACGCAGCCAGCGACCTGAGAAAAAACCTGCGCATCAAACTGGACGACGAACCTTACGTCGTCACGGAATTCAATTTTACCAAACCGGGGAAAGGACAGGCCCTCTACCGGTGCAAACTGAAGAACATGATCACCGGCGCCCAGTTCGAAAGGACTTTTCGCTCCGTAGATGTCTTCGAACCGGCGGATCTCCAGGAGAAGAAGATGCAGTACCTATACGAGCAGGAGGGTAAGTACTGCTTCATGGACAACGAAACCTACGAACAGGTGCTGCTCACCGAGGACCAGGTCGGGGACGCCAAAAACTATCTCATCGAGAACATCGAGGCGGAAGTCCTGCTGTTTGAAGATCGTCCCTTGGGGGTAAGCCTCCCCAATTTTGTGGATGTCATCGTCACCAAGGCGGAGCCTTGGGCCCGGGGCGACAGCGTCTCCGGGAACACGAAGCCCGTAACGGTGCAGACCGGCTATGTCCTTCAGGTTCCTCCCTTTATCGAAGAAGGGGAGAAGATCCGCATCGATACCCGGACGGGGGAGTACCTTACCCGCGTCAAGGATTGAGCGGGCCGTCGAAAGCGCGGCGGTACCGTGAGAGGCCGATCGTTGCCGGCGGCGAAGGCGAGCCGGGCGAGGCGGCGAAGTCGCGGGGCAGGCGTAACGCTCGCTGCAGGGGTGGATGTGAGGGGCCAAGACGGGCATTTTATCCCCGGGGCTGAATCCTGGGCGCTGTTCCGTAAACGGGACACCCTGCGGATGCGCGCCGCGATCCTTCGGGAAGTGCGAAACTTCTTCGCCGGCCGGGACTATCTGGAAGTGGAAACACCCGTCCTGATCCCCGCCCCGGCACCGGAATTCCATATCGAGACCCTGCCCTGCGCGGGATGGTTCCTCCAGCCTTCCCCGGAGCTGTGTATGAAGCGCCTCCTGGCGGCAGGTTATGAACGGATATTCCAGATCTGCCGGTGCTTCCGGCAGGGGGAACGGGGCGACCGCCATCTCCCCGAGTTCACCATGCTGGAGTGGTATCGCCGAGAAGCGGATTACCGGGACCTCATGGACGAATGCGCCGACCTGATCATCCAGGTGGCGGCCGCCCTCGGCAAAGGCACCTCCATAACTTATCAGGGGGATACGGTACGGCTCCGGAAACCCTGGGAAGGCATCACCGTGGCGGAAGCCTTCGCCAGGTTCGCGCCCCTGTCCCTTACCGCGGCCCTGGCCGAAGACCGTTTCGACGAGATCCTCACGGACCATGTGGAACCCCAACTGGGTCGCAAGGGGCCCACGTTCCTCTACGACTATCCCCTGTCTATGGCCTCCTTGGCCCGGGTGAAGAAGGACGACCCCACCGTGGCGGAACGTTTCGAGCTTTATGTCGCCGGTGTGGAATTGGCCAACGCCTTTACGGAACTGGCGGATGGGGAGGAACAGCGACGCCGTTTCGAACGGGAGGAGGGGGAACGTCGACGGGCCGGCAAAACCCCCTACCCCCGGCCGGAAAAATTCCTGGCCGCCCTGCCGGAGATGGGATTGGCCGCGGGGATCGCCCTGGGTTTCGACCGGCTGGTAATGATCCTTGCCGATGTCCCCCGGGTAGAGGCGGTGGTGGCTTTTCCCCCCGAAGAGCTTTGATTCCCTTCCGAAAAGTCTTGTTGACAAGGTCCGGCTTTTCCTTTACAGGTAACCCGCGATACATAAAATTTCTTTGGAGAAAGCAAAAGTGAAAGAAATTCCTTATGTTGCTTTGGCGGGTCTGGGGGGCCAGTTTCAGGGAAGCGTATTCGGTATGATCCTGGACGCCGGATTGATGGTGAAGTTCGTCCTGCTCCTCCTGCTGTGTTTCTCCGTGATTTCCTGGGCCATTATCTGGTTGAAATACCGCACGATCAGCAAGGTCAAAAGGGAAAACGACCAATTCCTCGACGCCTATGTAAAATCCAACAAACTGGCCGATATCTATGCGGAAACGAAAAAGTATCCCGACTCCACCCTGGCGGAGATCTTCCGTTCCGGTTACGGGGAGTTGATTAAGATAACCAAAGCGGTCCGGGAGCGGGTTGTCAGCAGGGAGACCGGCGCTCAGGACGAAACGGGCTTTGAACTCCGGGGCATCGACAATATCGAGCGTTCCCTAAACCGGGCCAGCAGCGGCGAGACGGACAAGCTGGAGAAGGCCCTGGGCTTTCTGGCCACCACGGGCAGCGCCTGCCCCTTTATCGGTCTTTTCGGCACCGTCTGGGGCATTATGGATACCTTCAAGGATATCGGCGCCCGGGGGTCGGCGACCCTCGCCGTGGTGGCGCCCGGCATCTCCGAAGCCCTGATCGCCACCGCCGCCGGCCTGGCCGCCGCCATTCCCGCGGTCATTTTCTATAACTATTATACGAACAAGGTCAAAAGCCTCAGCATGGAGATGGACGCCTTCGCCACGGAACTGGTGAACATCATCGAAAGGAATTATCTCAGGTAACGGATAAGAACCATGCGCTTTGCAAGAAAGAGCCGCCATTTCACCGGCAAGCTTGTGGCCGAGATCAATGTCACGCCCCTGGTGGACGTGGTCCTGGTACTGCTGATCATCTTCATGGTGACCGCCCCCATGCTGTCCATGGGCATCGACGTCAACCTACCCCGGGTGAAATCCAAAACCATCGACGTCAATGAAGAGAAACTTGTCCTCACCATCAACAAGGACCGGGAGATATATATCAACAAGAGCCCCATTCCCAAGGAGGAGCTCCGGGTAAAACTGGAGAACATCTTTGCCGCCCGCCTGGACAAGGAGATATTCCTCCGGGCGGACAAGACCGTGGCCTACGGGTTTGTGGTGGAGGTCATGTCGGAAATCCGCAAGGCCGGTGTGGACAAACTGGGCATGGTGACGGAAACCCCCGAGGAGACGAGATGACGTCCCTTTCCTATCCGGGATGGCGCGGCCGTCAAGGCAGCGGTCTCTCCCGGATGATCCTCCTTTCCCTGGGTGTGCACCTGCTGCTGTTGACGGCGGCGATATTTCTCCCCCTCCGCCCCTCGCCGGCCCGCTTCACCCTGGGTCCGGTCTACTCCGTCAATCTGGTCAGCGTCTCCAGCGGCATCTTACAGTCCCAGGCAACCCGGGATTCCCTCCGGGACTTGGCGACCGCCGCCCTACCCGACGGGACGCGGACCATGAAGAAGGCGGTGAAGATGACGACAACCCCCATCAAGCGGTTGGAAACCAAAAGCAGCCTGAGGAATCCCGCCGTGGAAGAACTCAAAAAGCGGCTGGGGGAAAGGCAGACGGCGGCTTCTCCAAGCGCCGCGGCGGCGTCGGGCGGCGAAATCAACGATCGTCTGGCGGATTATTACGCCCTTATTTGGGCCAGGATCAAGGGACAGTGGGCCCTGCCCGGCGGGATAAATCCCCGGGACAACATCGAAGCGGTGGTCAACATCCGCATCCTGAGAAGCGGCGCGATCGTGAGTATGAATTTCGAGAAGAAATCGGGTCTGGCCTACTTCGACAATTCGGTGATCCAGGCCCTGAAAAAGGCCCACCCCCTACCGCCGCTGCCGGAGTGGTACCGGGAAAACGGTCTGGATGTCGGGATCCGTTTTCTATCGTCGGAATTGCGGTGATACGGAAGCGAAAAAAGGGAAAACACGGGGAATGATATGCGATGTGACGAGAAACGAAAAGGACCCCTGAAGGGCGGTGAAATTGGAAGCCGCAGCTTGCGGCGTATGGCGGCTGTCCTTATCCTGCTGCTGATCTTGTCGGCGGCGCCCGGTGACGCCCCGGCGAAGGTATATATAGATATCGATGCCCCGGCCTTTCAGAAATTTCCCATCGCGGTCGAGGTGTTCAACCGCCGCGGGGCGGCGGAGGACCGGGAGGGAAACGCCGTCTGGTTTCCCGACAAGATTTCCAAGTATCTCGATATGACGGGGTATTTCCGGATCATTCCCCGCAGCGCCTTCCTGGAGGATCCCGTCAAGAATAG
>JAGPFL010000115.1 GCA_018056545.1 Syntrophobacterales bacterium | reverse complement strand
CCCTGCGTACGGCTTATCCGGGGGCGCAGATTGTCGGATGTTCCACCGCGGGCGAGATCTTCGGCACCCGTGTTTTTGATGACACCCTCGTGGCGACGGCCATTCATTTCGAGCACACCCGTGTGGCCTGCGCCTGTGAGTCCGTGAGCGGCCTCTGCGACTATTTCTCCATCGGAGAACGGCTGGGTCAGGCCCTGCTCCGGGATGATCTCGTGCACGTTTTCGTTCTCTCGGACGGGTTGAAGATCAACGGCAGCGATCTGGTCCGGGGATTGTCTTCCCGTTTGCCGGAGTATGTTTCGGTTACGGGCGGACTGGCGGGCGACGGCTCGCGCTTCGGCGAAACCTATGTTATCCGGGAGGGGAAGCCGGAAAGGAATATCGTAACGACGGTCGGGTTCTACGGTTCCCGTTTGAGAATCGGTTACGGTTCCGTCGGAGGTTGGGATCCCTTCGGTCCGGAACGGCTGGTGACCCGTTCCCAAGGCAACGTCCTCTATGAGTTGGACGGAAAATCGATTTTGGGGCTCTACAAAACCTATCTGGGCGAGCTGGCCGAGGGGTTGCCTGCCACCGGACTGCTGTTTCCCTTGAGTGTCCGTGTGGGCAAGGACGACCGCCCCGTGGTGCGCACCCTTTTGTCTGTAAATGAGGCCGAGCAGAGTATGACCTTTGCGGGGGACATCCCCGAAGGGGCTTATGCCAGGCTCATGAAGGCCAATTTCGACCGTCTGATCGACGGCGCCGTCGAGGCGGCCAGGCTCGGTAATATCAATCGCGATGAAGCACCCCCGGATCTGGCGGTACTGATCAGTTGCGTCGGCCGCAAGCTGATCCTCAAACAACGTGTCGAAGAGGAGATCGAAGGGGTGAGGGACATTCTGGGGGCCTCAACCCCGCTGGCGGGATTTTATTCCTATGGAGAGATCTGTCCCTTTACCCGCGGGGGGCGCTGTGAACTGCACAATCAGACCATGACCATCACCGCGTTTTCCGAGAGGTGATGCGATGCACAGCCTCCTCCAGCGGCAGCTTCGCAAGCATTTCAAGGACATGAACGCGATCCCCAGGGAGTGTGATGCCTTCCTGCACGCCGTCGATGAGGCCTACCACCAAAGCGACGTTGATCGTAAGATGCTCGAACGCGCTCTCGATTTGAGCTCTGAGGAACTGTTGGAAGCAAACCAGGGGCTCCGTGAAAACGAGGAATGGGTCCGTTTCCTGATCGACGCCATGCCCTACAGCGTTTGCCTGAAGGACGGCGAAGGCCGCTGGTTGGTGTCCAACACGTACAATCTCGATTTGTTTCAACTCCAGGGTGTTTCCTTTCTCGGCAAGACCGACGCGGAGCTTGCGGAATTTTCCCCCTTCTACCGAGAGGCGCTTCTGACCTGCCGGGAATCGGACGAAAAGACCTGGCAGTCGGGAACGATGACCCGCACGGAAGAAATCATCCCCCGGCCTAATGGGGAAACCCTGATCTTTGACGTAATCAAGGTGCCGAATTTCCATCCGGACGGAAGCCGGAGGGGACTGGTAGTGATTGCCCGGGACATCACCGAACAGAGACGTCTTGAAAGGGAACTCCTCCAGGCCCGGAAGATGGAGGCGATCGGCACCCTGGCGGGGGGTATCGCCCACGATTTCAACAATCTCCTCATGGGCATCCAGGGATACGTCTCCCTGATGCTTTGGCGTATGGACAAGGATCATCCGGATTACGAAAAGTTGCGGAAAATCGAGGAGCAGGTAATGAGCGGCGCCGGTCTGACCCGGCAACTCCTCGGTTTTGCGCGGCGGGGAAAATATGAGACGAAACCGGCCAATCTCAACGAAATCATAGAGCGGACCGTAAACATGTTCGGTCGGACCCGGAAGGAGATCGTGATCCACACCCAGTACACGCCCGATCTCTGGATAGTGGAGGTCGATCGGGGGCAGATCGAACAGGTGATCCTGAACCTGCTCGTGAATGCCTGGCAGGCGATGCCGGACGGAGGTCACCTTTTCCTGTCAACGGGAAACGTTGTCCTTTCCGAAGAGCTTACCCGGCTGCAGGAGTGCGCGCCGGGGAGATACGTTTACCTTTCCGTGACCGACACCGGTGTCGGAATGGATGCCCAGACAATGGAACGGATATTCGATCCTTTTTTTACCACCAAGGAAATGAGACACGGCACGGGGCTGGGTCTGCCCTCCGCCTATGGGATCATCAAAACCCATGGCGGAATGATCACCGTCGAAAGCGAGAAGGGTCAGGGGAGCACATTTCACATCTACCTTCCTGCGTCGGACAAACCCTTTGATGCTCATCCCAAACGGAAGGAATCGACCAAAAAAGGGGAGGGAACAATACTGCTGGTGGATGACGAACCGCTAATCATCGAGGTCGGCGTCGGTCTCCTCAACCTCCTCGGCTACAAGGTGATCGCGGCGGCCGATGCCGAGGAGGCCATTACTCTGTATAAGCGGCACAGCGACGAGATCGATCTGGTGCTTCTGGACATGATCATGCCGGACAAAGGCGGCGGGGAGGTCTTCGATGCCCTGAAAGAGATCCGCCCGGAGGTCAAGGTCATCCTGACCAGCGGCTATGCCCTGGACGGTCCCGCGCGCGAGATCATGGGACGCGGTTGCCGGGCCTTCATTCAAAAACCTTTTACCGTCCAGGACCTGTCACAGAAGATCCATGAGGTTCTGAACCCCGCCTGATATTGAGGAACCCGGAAGTATATGCGGAAGCGGATCCGGTTCGCTGTTTCGGGGGAGAAGCAAGCGAAGACGGAACCGGGAAAACGAGGTCGTCTGCATATGGGGGTACGTCTTCTCTTCTGTCCGGCGTCGGGGATTCTATTTCCGACTATTCAGGATCTCCTTGACTTTCTGGGAGAGGGTATCCATCCGGAACGGTTTTTGGAGAAAGGCCCGGGCCCCCTTATTCAAGACCTCCTTGGCCATACCGTTTAGGCTGTAGCCGCTGGAGAGGATGATGGATGCCTTCGGATTCAGGGCGAGGATTCTTTCGATGGCCTCGCCGCCGCTCATGCCGGGCATGATCATGTCCATGATGACCAGATCGATTTCGTCCCGATGACGCCCGTAAAGCTCCAGCGCCTCCGCACCGGAGCGGGCCGTCAAAACCCGGTAGCCCAACTGCTCGAGCATCTCCGCCGTCACCGTGGCGATGATCTCTTCGTCGTCCACGACGAGGATCGTTCCCCGGCCCTTAGCCACCTCCTCGGAAGGCGCGGCGATTCCCACGGGAGGCAGTCCCGAGGCGGGCAGGTAGATATTGAAGGTCGACCCATGGCCCACTTCCGAGTAAACGGTAATGATGCCGCCATGACCCCTCACGATCCCGTATGCCGAGGAGAGTCCCAGCCCGGTTCCTCTTCCCATCTCCTTGGTAGTGAAGAAGGGTTCGAAGATCCGCCGCCGGGTCTGCTCGTCCATACCCACCCCGGTGTCCGTAATGGAGATCTGCACGTAGTCCCCTGCCTTTATATCGTATGGTTCCCCATAGGCCTCGTCGAGTCGGACATTGGAGGTCTGGAGATAGAGATCGCCGCCGCCGGGCATGGCCTGCCAGGCGTTGACGAGGAGATTGAGGAGCACCTGTTCCATCTGGCCCTGATCCACCTCCGCGCTGTGCAACTTCGGATCGTATTTTTCGAAGATCCGTATCTCCTTCTTCGTCCGTCCGAACACCCCCACGGTTTTCCTCACCAGGGCGTTGATGTCCGTGGCCTTGATCTCGTAGCGTCCCCCCCTGGCGAATCCCAGCAGTTGCTTGGTCAACTCCGCCCCGCTCTGGACCTGTTGTTCCACGGCCCGGAGCCTTTCGTAGTGGGGGTGACCCGGTTCGAGGTCGAGGAGCATGAGGGAGACGTAACCCTGGATCCCCATGAGGAGGTTGTTGAAGTCGTGGGCGATGCCGCCCGCCAGAGTGCCGACGGCCTCCATCTTCTGGGCCTGGAGGAGCATGGATTCGAGGTTCTTGCGCTTCTTTTCGGTCTCCTTCTGGTCCGTGATGTCCATGGTGTTGCCC
>JAGPFL010000035.1 GCA_018056545.1 Syntrophobacterales bacterium | reverse complement strand
TGGGGACGGTGGGATCTCCCGGTTCATTGCCGGCGATGCTGACGGGCTGGGTGACCAGGGAATGGCTGAAGAAGCAGCATCCCAAGTGGCTCAAGGAGATGGAGGAGCATGGAACCCTGATCGTCTATGGCGAGGAGAAACAGGCCAAGGGCCACGGACATTGGACGGGCATATCGTGAACAATAATTATGTGTAAAATATTTGTAATCCGTTGTAGTGATAATATGTAAGTTGTTTGATTTATACAAAAAAGAGGCAAGTAAAATGCACAAAGAAGATTTGGAAAAGAAGGCGTTTCATTTATTACAACGGCTTTTGCTGTTCTGAGAGCATCTAAAAGAAATCATCGATCACTTTGCCGAAAATCTGTACGGCTATCCGGTCAAGATCGCCTCGGGCGGACCCATGTCAATTCAAACATTTTGCTACCCTTTCCCGGCCATGCTGGTGAACCATTCCACCGGTCGACGCGGAGAAACAGGGCTTGGGTAGTCCCTGACATATCCGATCCGTAATACGAACTGCGGCGTCAGACCGCCGACCAACGCCGTCGTCTTGTCCGTCCATTCCTTTTCCTCTATCTGCTGTGTCATGGGGTGGATGCCGATGCCCAGTTCTCGAGACAACAGGGCCAGCCGTTGAAATTTCCTGCCGCTTTCGATCAGATCCGCGACGGTTGCCCCGCTGCCGGTTATGATTATCCAACCGCCTCCCTCCTGCACTAGTTGTCTCGTCAGGGCAATCCCCTGGTTGACGAAGGATGGTTTTACGGCATCTGCGCTGTTCAGGAAAAGCCGGACCACCAATCCCGTCAAACCGGTAATATCCATGGTGGCCGTGGTGAGGCCGTCGCGATGCCTTTTTGCCTCGGTGTTGCTGAATCTTATCCAGCGGGATAATTCCTCCTGGGCCACCTTCCGATGGGCCTGGAAGGCAAAGGATTCGGCGGCGTACTCACTGAGGAACTTTCCCTCCTGCGAACCTACCGGGAAAAAGAAAGACTCGCCCTTGGCAGGCGCCAGCAGCGATTTGAGATCCCCCTGCCGGATCGGCTCCGAAAGCTGACCTTTTCTGATGGTCCGGCGCAGTTCTAACCGTTGTAACGGATAATCCGATGCTTTGGTCTTTTTCAGTCTGATTCGGGCGATATCTGTTTCTGATGGTACCGTCGCCGTAACCTCGATTTCCGCAGCAAAGCCGTGGACGGCGGCGGCCAGATTTAGGTTTTCCATGAATGCCCCGAGGGAAAGAATCAATTCACGCTGGGCGGGATCTACGGCCGGGAGACGGCGGCTCGGATCTTGGCAGACAATGAGTTCCTCAGGCTTGATCATCCTTACCGCCCAGGGCTGAGTGTTATGGCCGCTCGGTGCCAGGGAGGCGTAATAGAGGATCCTTGCCATAACCTCTTCCAATCCCTTGGTGGGTTGAAACCCCCGCAATTCTTCCTCCGCGGCGTGAAGGCAGCCGGGCCGGGCCAGCCCGGCTACTGTACAAAGGGTCAATGCGGCGCCGATGCTTTTCATAAACTCCCTCCTGTTTAGCATACTTAGCGCTCCTTTCCTGCCTGAACCGTTACACCGCTTCCACCCGGCAGGGCACATAACGGTGCAGCGGGGTTCCGAAGCGGTCACGGTGGGTGTTTTTGGTCAGCCGGTTGACGTTGACGCCGTATTTGACGCCGTTGTAAACCAGGCCGAAGCCGTGGGGAATCACCACGTGGCCGCGCTGGGCCGTGGCGGTGATTTCCACTTCCACTTCCTCGCTGCCCGCTTCCGTGGTCACCCGGACCTGCTGACCGTCCTGCAGATGGAGGGCCGCCGCATCCTCGGGGTGCATGGCCAGGGTGCAGGCGCGCCGGCCTTCATTCCAGGCGGGATCGCGCATCAGGGTGTTGGCGTTCATGGACATGTGCCGGCCCGCCATGAGAATCAAAGGGAAACTGGGGTCCATGACCAGGGTCTCTTCCTCGCCGGCCGCGTTCAGGGTTTGCAGTTCGTCGAGGAGTTCGGGGATGTGGAGGTTGATCTTTCCGTCTGCGGTCCTGATCTCGGCGAAGTTGTTTTCCGGATCGACCTGACCCACCCAGATGCCTTCGGGATGGTCGATGATCTTCCGGAAGATCTCTTCGCCCAGATTCGGTCCCGGCTCGTAACCTGCCCGGGCGGCATTTTCCCGGAAGGATTTGGGGGCGATTTGCAAAAGCCCCCACAGTGCCGCCAGGTGCACCGATCCCATGGCCCGGCCCAGGGTCTTGCCCAGAATGAACGGCATGGCCTTCAGCGCCTTGGGTTCCGTAAAGGCATATTCCATCAGGGCCTGGGCGAAGGCGGTCCGGTTCTCTTTCGCCGCTTGGTAGAGCTTGTCGGGAAGCGGCGGAATCAGCCCCAGTTTGTCGGCCAGCCGCAGGTGGATTTCGCCGAGTTCCAGCTGCTCTCCCTCCGGGGCGATGATGGGACGCCGCATCTGGAAATGAATGCCCGGGTAAGTCATGGGAAAAAATGTTCCGTCCCACGATTCATAGCCGGAACGGGAGGGCAGCACGTAATGGGAAAGGGCGGCCGTTTCCGTCATGGCCATCTCCGCCGTGACCAGCAGATCGAGGCGGCCGAAGGCTTTTTCGTAAGCGGTGGTGTCCGCATAGGAGCGCAGAGGGTTCGCTCCCGCCACCAGCACCGCCCGCAGCCGTTCGGGATGGTCGGAGAGGATTTCCTCCGGCATGACATTCGGTGGGAACACGCCGCAGACGGGAAAGGAATTGGTGGTCACCGTGCGCCAGACCTTGGAATCCCGTTCGTCCGTATGGGAGCCGATGGGCATCATGTGGCCGTGAATGACATTCCCCCCCGGGACGCACAGCCGCCCGCAGACGGCCTGGAGAATCACGATCAGGTAGGAATTCAGGGCGCTGTGGCGGCCCATATAGATGCCCAGATCATAGCGCAACGACGATCTGCGGGTGGCGTAGGCCCTGGCCACCTCCCGGACCCGGTCGAAATCGAGTCTGCAGGTCCTGAGGGCGGCGTGGACGTCGAAATCCGCGAAATATCCCCGCACCAGGTCAAAGCCCGAGGTGTGCTTCCCCAGGTAATCCCTGTTTTCCCAGCTTTCGGTGAGGATGATGGCTATCATCGCCTTGAGGAGCAGGGCGTCGGTGCCGGGTCGGATCTGGAGGTGGATGTCGGCGATTCGGGCCGTTTCCGATATGCGGGGATCGACGACGATCAGCAGTTTGTCGGGATCCTTGGCCAGGCGCTGGAGCCGGCGGGGCGCCTGGGGAATCTGATGGCTCTGCATCCCGTTCCATCCCAGGACGAGGAGGACGTCGGTGTTCTCCACGTCCGGTTGGTCGTGGAGGTACTGGCGACCGTGGGTGCGCCCGATTACCCAGAAAGCCCCGGCGAATTCCTGAGCCAGTGAGCCGTAATGATACTGTGAACCCAAACCCCGCATGAGGCGGATGCCGAAGGCCGCCTCGAAATGTCCGCCCTGCATGCTGGCCCCCATATAGGCGAAGGATCGGGGCCCGTAACGGCCGATGATGTCCTTGAGTCGGCCCGCGATTTCCTCCGTGGCCTGCTCCCAGGAGATGCGTGCGAAGCGGTTCCCCATTCTCTTGAGGGGATATTGCAGGCGGTCGGCGTTATGCTGATGATAGGCCACGTTCAGCCCCTTCCGGCAACAGTAGCCTTCGCTCTTCAGGTTGGATTTATCCCCTTTCACCTTGACGATGCGGTTGTTTGCCACCTCGATTTCCAGACCGCAATTCTGGGCGCACAATACGCACCCGGTTTTGTACGTGGTTCCCATAAATTTTCTCTTTCTCCGGAATTATGTCCGGATGGCGGATAGTCGTCTCAACCGGCGTGAGACGTGATGAAACGGTGTAATGATATTGCCTGCATGTTCGGCAATGTCAAGACAATCTTCCCCTCCCGCTATCCCCACCGTAACTTCCGAGCTTCTCTCCTTTTCGGGTAGGGAAGGAAAATTACCCTTGACAAACCCCGAGCCCTTGCTTGCGTTCCAAAAAATCGAGGCGCCGATCGGCTTCGATGAGCGGGGACAGATGGGGAAAACGAGAAAGCGCCTATCCAAACTACCCCTGGAGTGGGGCGGCTCGGATGGCTGTATAAATTTGGTCGCCCGGTAGGTATGGCTTTCGCGGGTACCCCGTCGTTAGGCCTTTACGGTACCAGAAGCCAAAGTGGAAATAAGCGTCACGGCCAGGATCAGGAATCCCGCGGCGAGATAGAACAGGAAGGAGAAAGCACCTCCGAAGGCGATGATCGTCCCGCCCAGGTAGGGTACGAGAAAATACGCCACATCCAGGGTGAACACGGTCAGGTTCGTGTTGAGACCCCGCAACGGCGGGGGAGAAACCGTGAAGAGCAGGGCGTTCAACAGCGGCAGGATCACACCCATGCAAAGGCCGTAACCGGCGGCGAGGAGGTAATACAAGGCGGGCAGGGGGGTCAGGGGAAGAAGGGACAGGCAGAGGATCAGGAAGCCCATCGCCCTGCGCAGGATGGGGAGCTTTGCCACCCGGTCGAACCGGGAAGCGGCCAGGGCGCGCACCCCAATCATGGCCGCCATGGAAACGCCGAAAAAGATACCGACCTCGCCGGTTTGGAGTTGCAGGGAGAGATCCTTCAGGAAGTAAAAAACCGTGGCATGGGCAAGGTAGGTCAGCAGAATCGCGGCCAGGAGCGCCAAAACCGGCCGCTGCCCCAAATTTTCCCTGATCTCCGACAGGCTCGGCCGGCGCAACAGCGCCCCATCCAGTCCCTCCAGGGTGGTCCCCACACGTCTCCTGACGGCCGCTAAGAGAAAAATCGCCAGCACGGAGAAGACGGAAACGGCGGCGTAGACGTCGGCTTCGCTACGGAGATAAGGAAGCACGGCCTCGGACAGCGGCGGGATGACGGCGTAGGGGATCATGGTCGCGATGCTCAGGACGCTGAACCCCTGGCCGCTCCTCTCGGGGGGAATGAAACTCACCACCAGGGCGATGGCGGCGGAGGTGAGGAGGACAAAGACGGCGCCGTGAAAGATGCGCAAAACGATCAGGGAGGAAACGGTCGTTGCCGTTTGGTAGGCCCAGGAAGCGGCGATCAGCATGAACAGTGAAACCATGACGACGGCGAAGGCGTTGCGGACGTGGAGCCACGGCAGGACGATCAGACGGAGAAAAAAGGCCGCCATCGGTTCCAGGCCGACGAGAAAGCCCCGCCACTCCAAAGGGATCCCGATGGATCCCAGGTAATGATAAAAGCTGTAAAATACGCTGACATTTCCGAAGGCCGCCGTGATGACCAGACACATGGCCAAAAATTCGAAGGACCACAGGGGGCGGGAGGCGGTTGGGGCGGTCACGGGGGCTGCCTTAGGGGGCGGGAGGCGGTTGGGGCGGTCACGGGGGCTGCCTTTCAGGCCAGGATTTTTTTCATGGCGGCCACGAAGGCCTCCATCGCTTCTTGGCCGGCCAAGGTGACGCGGATGTGATTCGGGTAGCGAAAACCCGTCATCGGGCGGATCATGACGCCCTCGTGCATCAGTTTACGATAGGCGAGGGTATCGCTCCCCGGCAGTTTCACGATCAGGTAATTCCCCTCGCCGACAATGACGGGCAGCTTCAGGGCGGCCATTTCGGTGCGCAGGAATTCCCTGCTTTCCCGGACCATCTTTCTGGTTTTCCCGATATGACCCGTTTCGTCCCGGAGGCAGGCCAGGGCCGCCTCCTGTGCCATGCAGTTGACCGAATAGACGACGCAGGTCCGCCGGATCATATTGACGACCTCCAGATTTCCGGCCAGGTAGCCGATGCGCAGCCCTGCGATTCCGTACATCTTGGAGAAGGTGCGGAAAACGACGAGATTGGGATAGGCGTCGATGAGCTTCATGCCGTCGGGGTAATCCTCCGCCTCCACGAACTCGAAATAGGCCTCGTCGACGACGACGATCTGCCTGCCGGCCACGGCGTCGAGAAAATCCTTCAGGGTGTCCCGGGACCAGTAGGTCCCCGTGGGGTTGTTCGGGTTGCAGACAAAGATCACCTTGGTGTTGGCGTCGATGGCCCGGAGCATCCCCCGCTCGTCGAACCGTTCGTCCCGGAGGGGGATGATGCGGGCCTCGATCCCGGAAAAAGTCGCCACCCATTCATAGACGGCAAAGGTCTTGTCCGCCGTGATGATGTTGTTTCCCGGTTCACAGAAGGCCTTGATCACGAAGGCGATGACCTCGTTGGCGCCGTTGCCCACCAGGATCTGATCGGGATCCATATTGAAGCGGGAGGCAATTTCATGGCGCAGATAGTAGGAATCCCCGCTGGGATAGACGGCGCCCCGGGGAGGGGGAAAGTTCCTGATGACCTCCTGCGCCCCCGGAGGGGGACCCAGGGGGTTTTCGTTGTTGTTCAGGCGATACAGGCGGGGGCAGCCATACAGTTTCTGCAGCTCCGGATCGGGGCGGCTGGGAATGTAGGGTTCGAATTCCCGGACGTAGGCGGGAACGAGGATATTGAGATCCGGTTCAATCATACTGGAAATACAGCAAATCGGATTGCCCGGCAAAGGGCACGATCAAGGTGGGATGGAAGTCGTTGTTCATCAGGACGGTCATGAGCGATGCCTGCCAGGACACGCCCAAATCGATGGTGAACAGGACGTTGCCGATGCCTTCCTCCTGGAGAAAACGGAGGTGCCTTTGGACATTGGCGTCGAAATCGACACCCGGCCACAGGGGGCGCAGGATCGCCTTGGACCCTTCCCGGTGAAATTCCGTGGCGAAGATCGAGTACCCGGTCCTCGTCTCGCCCTGATCGGTTACCTCCCGGATATCCCGAGCGAGAAAGAGGCGGCTGTATTCCCGCCGCAGGTAATCCGTCAAAACGGCATGGGTAAAAACCACCGCACCCGGATCTTCATGGAGGAGACGGTAGTGACATTGGTGCACCACTTTATGGTCATCTTTCCCTTTGTACGTCAGTGAGCCCAGAAACTCGAACTGAGTTTTCAGGGAAGCGGGCACCCCCGTGAGGTTGAGGATGCCGATGGCCTTGGTGCGCGCCGTCCTGGCAAGGCAGTCCTCGAACAGCATCGCTGCGGTTTCGGCTTCCCGTTCCGGAACGAATACCTGGGGACCGTACATTTCCACGAGCTGGGGGGTCCGGAAATGGAAAATCAGCCCCCCGACGCATTCCCCCCGGGAATCCACGGCGGTCAAGGCCTGGTATTCCTCCCCGGCGACCATGTCGGCTACCTTGCCGGGATAACGGAAGAAGGAAGGCAGCCGCTCATCAGACGTCCGAGCCACCCGGGCTACGTAGCTCTTGACCCCCTCCGCGTCGGGGGACGTCACCGCAAGTTTCCCTCTCGCGGAGACGGTTATGGCGTTTGTTGCGGAAAACAACGGATATTCCTTGTCTTTTTCAATAGCCAGGCAGATGTAATTTTTTCGCTCCGCGAAGATGTTGAGCCGATCAACGGTACGGGTGGCCAGGGCCAGACCCATTTCTGCCAACGACTCTTCAGAGTCGCAAGCCACGGCCGCGGCGACGTTCAGGGCTCCCATGTTCAAGATCGACACGGGGAAACGGAATTCAACCCGGACGTAAAATATGCCGTTCATGCAGCGGATGTCCAGTACCTCCCCCGGGCATACCCTGCTGCTGAGATAGGAGAATATCTCTTCCGTGGCGAGACAGATTTTAAGCGCTTCCTCCCGTCCGAGGCCGAATACCTTGGCCGCCGTCTCCGCCCATTGCACGACGACGGGCAGAAAAGAAATCTCGGCCGCCAACTGCAGATTGATCTGGTGCCCCATATTATCCTCACGGCTCATTTTGCCTCCGGTGTCCTCCTCTCCGAGAATGTGTCATTTGGAGGATAATTTTTTCTAGATATGGTACCTTTGAACAGCCGGAATGTCAAAGCCATTGTTCTGGGGGACACTTTTACATTATTTGCTTGACCTTCCCATCTCATCAGCCTTATGTTGTCTCCACAAAAAGGGAAATTTACTTGGGGGAGCCAAACGGGACGGCACAGCAGACCGCAGGCGGTGCATCTTCTCCGACGCGGAACTGAACCGGGGCGCCGGGCGCCACATACGAAAGGAAGAGCTGAAATCTATGGAACCCATCACCTTGACCATCGCCAACGAGCTTGGCGCCGTCCCCGTGGTACAGGCCGCCACGGCGGCGTATTGTCGCGCCGGCGGGGTGGGGGAGAAGGATGTCGTCCAGACCGAGCTGGTCATCGAGGAGGTCCTGGCCGCCATCCTGGAGCATGAATACCTACCGGGACAAAAGGCGCAGATCTCCCTGACCCTTTCCCTGTCCGACGGTGTCCTAACGCTCATGATTCGTTTCCAGGGCATTCCCCTCGATGTCAAGCAGTTGCTGCGCTGGGAAAAGGCGTCGCCGTTGGAGATCATCGCCGAAGAAGGCGACGGCCGGGACCTCCGCCTGATCAACTGGTTCGGCGATGAGATCGCGTATCGCAACCGGGGCTGGCAAGGACAGGAGATTTTAATCAAACGCCGTCTCTCTAAGGAGGCGGGTAAAGGGGCTGCCTTGGTACGGGAGGAAAACCCCGGTGAGGAGACCTGTCGGGAGACGCCCCGAGCGGAGGAAATCAATCGAGATAAGGAACCTGTTATCGTCGCGCCGCCGTTGCGGATCGCCGTCCGGCGGATGCGCCCCGACGAGGCGGCGGCGGTCTCCCGGTTGGCCTATTTTGCCTACGGTTATACCTATTTCAACGAGTATCTCTACCAGCCCGAGGAGGTCCTAAGGCGTAACGATGATGGTAGGCTGATCAGCTATGTGGCCGTCAGCGAGGAGGACGGCGCCATTCTGGGGCATTTAGCCGGGATTCCCGACGATCTGTCGGGAATGATGGAGCTGGGGGCCGGTTTCGTGAACCCCCGTTACCGCCAAAGCGGTGCCTTCAGACGTCTTGCCGATGCCATCTCGGCCGATTTGCGGAAACGGGGCGCTTCCGGAACCTTCGGGACCGCCGTGACCTCCCATCCTTACAGCCAGCGGACCGTCATCCCCCTGGGATGGAAGGAGACGGCCCTCTTCGTCTCCCGTCTTCCGGCCATGTCCTTCCAGGCCATCACAGACCGGGAAACCCCACGGGAATCCTTGATGTATCTGCTCCGGATGTTCGACCCCTCGCCCCGGAGGCCCTATTACGCCCCGGACCGGCACCGGGCCATGATCGCCGCCATCGCCGCCAATGCAGGCCTGGAAGTTTCCTTTGCCGACGTGCCGTCGGCGGCCGGCTTGACGGAATCCGGGGCCGGAGATTTGGGCGAGCCGAGTATGATGGGTGCGATAGACAAACCGGGTGCCCTATGTACGATGGCCAATCCAGGTGCCTTGAGCGATACGGGTGAGATGTCTGAGATTGAGGAAAAGACCGATGCCAACCGAACGGCCCATCTTGTCGTCCGCCGCTGGGGTGCCGACGGCATCGCCGGACTCCGGACGGCGCTACGCCGGCACTGTCTGGACCGCCTGGAAACCCTCTACCTCTATCTCCCCCTTTGCCACCCGGCGACGGCGCATTTTTGCCCCCGCTGCGAGGACTTGGGGTTCTTCTTTGCGGGCCTCAAGCCGGGACGGGCCGATGAGGACTGGCTGGTCCTCCAGTACCTGAACAACCAGCGGTATGACTACGGGTCTCTCCGGGCGGCTACCCCCTTCGGATGGGAACTCATATATTATGTCCGGAACTGTGACCCGGTTGTCGCCGGATATTGACTTGATCGTTCCCTGGGGCAGGTAAATCATCAGCAAAGGAAAGGCAGGCCCCCATAATCAACAACGAAAGAAGGGCATTCAGTACCGACGACGTTTCGGGGGACATGAGCGCCATCGTGAATCACCCGTGCACCCGCAGACAGACCTTGATCTGGGGGGGAGCTTCCATCGCCGGATTGGCCTCCCTATCGCCGGTGCTTGCCCGGGGCGCGGACCGGCCCCTGATCATCATGGAGAACGCCCGGGGGATGGTTGTGGCCGATCCGGTGCTGTGCGTCGGATGCGGACGCTGCGAGCTGGCCTGCACGGAATTCAACGACGGCAGGGCGTCCCCGTCTCTGGCGCGGATCAAGATCGACCGGAATATGAATTTCGGCCCCCAGGGCGTCCCCTCCTGGCGGGAGGGACACGGCAATATGGGAAACGGCCTGGTTATCCAGGATCTTTGCCGGCAATGTCCCCATCCGGTGCCCTGTGCCAACATCTGCCCGGAGAAGGCCATTGTCCTGTCCAAAGTAACCGGGGCCCGTATCGTCGATACGGGGCGCTGCACCGGCTGCAAGATATGCCTGAAGGCCTGCCCCTGGGAGATGATCTCCTATGATCCGGAGCATCGGCAGGCAACCAAGTGCCATCTTTGCGAAGGGAAGCCGAAATGTGTGGAGGCCTGTCCCGCCGGGGCACTGAGCTATGTATCCTGGCGGGATCTCACCGGCAGGATACCCCCGCGAAATCCGAAACCCGCATCTTTGCCCTTCGCCCGCACCTTGAGCTGCCGGGAATGCCACCTGCCCGCCCAAGGGCGGAATATCCGGGAAATCGTCACGCTGCTCCGGCGGATGATCGGCGGCGGAAGCGCTAAGGATGGGGAACGGATCGGTTTACGGTGGGTTGACCTGGTCGGCACCGTGCTTGTGCCGGCGGCATTCGTTTCCGTCCTGGCCCATGGGTTCATCCGGAGGATGAAAGAGGGCATATCTGAAGGAATAGAGAAGATACCTTGACGGAACGGGGAGAGAGAGCAGCAGGGAAGGGAAAAACCCCGGTGGATCGGGTGGCGGAAGTGATCCGGGAGCGGAGCGCCGCCGGCGACCTCGTGTCCGCCTCCGAGATCCTGAACCTGATGGGCGATGAATGCCCGGACATGACGGATGGTGAAGAAAGGGCCACCGTCGGCCCGAGATTACTCGACCGGCTGGTTGACCACGGCGAAGATCTCCACCGGCTTTCCGGAACAGGACCGCCTTATTATTACTCCTCCCGCCACATGACCAGGGCTTACGCCCGACTTCTCCTCCATAAGCGGGAGGATCCCCTGCGCCTTCTGGCGGAAACGGTTCGCGATCTGTCACGGGACTGCCGGCGGCCGGTACCCCTGGATATCTTTACCGGCCCGCCCTTCGCGATGACCGGCGGCACAATCCGCATTTATCTGGAGGTGATGTCCCGGACGGACGGCTATGACGACATCGCCGTGTTATCCACATCCCTTGATGGCGTCTATCTCTATTCCACCACCTATCTGGATAAAGACCATGCCGAGATGCTGGCCGAATGGTTAGAAGTCGGCCAGCTTCAAAATCCCTGAGGCGGGGATGCGCGGTTACCTTTCATGCCCTCATTGCGGTTATTTGAACAGTAGGCCTTTTCCGGCCAGGAAATACAACAGCGCCAGCAGGATGACGATCAGCAGCAAGACCTTGGGCCAGACGCTCTTCTTGTCCGCAAAGGGGTCTTCGAGGGACCGTTCCGCGCCCGGGGGCAGCGCGGCGATCTTCGTCAGGGAGCGCCCGAAGGGGATGTTGATTCGGGCCCGGGCGTTTACCGCCCAGCCGTTGGCCTCGAGAATGGGCCCCAGGGTCCGCTGCCGGAGCTTAAGCCACGCAATTATCATGGAAGGACCGGAAATAAGAAACATAATTCCGGCTATGGCCAAAGGCATCTGCCACCAGATAAGTTGCATGAAGCCGGTGATCACCGAGGCGATGGCGGTGCCGATCGCCCCGACGGCGAGACCGATGGCGGCGAAGATGCCGGCGAACTTGGCCACGTCGAAGGGCGGTTTGGCCGTTGCCGGTGGTGCCCCCGCTTCCAATTTCTGGGCGCCGCCGGCGACACCGGCCTGGGCCTTGTCGCTCGCCGCCTTGTCCCGGGAGGCGGCCATTTTTTCCACCTGTTCGTTGATCAAGCGGGCGATGCGCTTGTAGGGACTCCAGAAGGCCTGGCGGATGCTGATGGGGTGTTCGATGACCTTGACGATGGTGGCGTCCCAGTCCCGGCCCTGGCGGTCGTAGAAGACGCCGTTGCGGCCCAGCATCAGGTAATCGGCGTCACCGTCCGTGAAGGCGGCGGCGATGGTCATTTCCTCCGTGCCGCCGTCGCCGAGGGATCTGGTGCAGCGGCAATAGGCCAGATAGGTCCGGCTCAGGGTCGCCAGGGTCGCATGTTTGTCCATGTCGCCGATGCGCACGCAGAGATCGCAACTGCGTCCGTCCAGGTAAAGGGTTCCGGCCTGAAACAGGGCCTTGTCCCTACGGTTGTAAAAATCGGAAAAGTTGACAAAGTTCTTCAGGAGGGTAAAGAGATCGCGATGATACCTTACCAGACGATCAACCGAGGCAATGGCGTTGAATTCCGGCTCCAGGGCCCTGTCTTTCGCCAGTAATTCGTCGATGGCCGTTTTGAAGTTCCCTGCGATGATTTCCCGCACCCGGTCCCGTCCGAGTTTTTCCACAGTGGCCCCGGCCTTCTTGGCCAGCCATTCCTGATAGGGAACCAAGGCGTTTTTTATCCGCTGCCAGTCCGCCTCCGTGAGGTCGTTTCGGTCCCCCAGGAGGGGCGTGACCACGGCGTCGGCGAAGTGTGCCATAGCAGACGCCCAGGCGGGGTTGATACCGGCCCGGAGGGGCAGGGGACGAGCGGCGGCGACCAAGGCCAGGGGGAATCCGGTAACGTCTTCCATGCCGGCCGACAGGTTTTTTTCCGCAATGGCAAGGTATTCCTCTTCCTGACGGTTGAGGGCGCTGAGGGCGCGGGTGTCGAATGCCGCCAGACGGCACCGGGCGAAATAATCCTCCACCTTGACACGAACCACCTCCAAGGCCTCCAAGGCCGCCGCCGTATCTTCACCGAGAGGACAGATGTCCTTTCCCCCAGCGTCCGCTTCCTGTTGCCAGGCGTCGTAAGCCGCCAGGTCGGCAAAAAACTGCTCGGTCTTTTCTTGAGTGATGCCGAGCTTTCCACTGCGGTCGATTTCCCCTCCCAGACAATCCATGATCTCTTCGATAACCCGCCGCACTGCGGCCTCTCCCGCGGCGTCGGGGGGAATGATCCCGTCGCCGTTGAAATTGGTTTGGGAGAAGATGGCGGTTGTATCCGTGGTGTCCGTCACCGTGATGGCCGGAGCCCCTTCCTTTCCCAGGTTGGCGAGGATGTGCCGTGCCGAATTGAGGAGATTTTTCCCCTCGGGGGTCGTATCGTCGATGGCGGTCAGAGGCAGTTCCGGAGATGATTTCAGGAGATCGTCGGTGTCTTTCAAGAACGAAGCCGCCCAGGATACCGCGGCGATGATTTCCGGGACGCGGATGCGGCCGTCCCCGTCGGTATCGATCAACTCCAGGGTCTTCCGATCGAATTCCAGACCCTGGACGGGGCAACTCAAGGCGAGCCAGAGCTTCTGGTCGAGTTCTCCCAGCGACGTCAGATCCCGGCCCGATTCAAGTCGTACCTGGTCGAAACCACCGGCACGGAAAAACCTCCAGCGATGTTTCAAGCCTTGAGAATTATGCGCCGTGATTGTCTCTGCCATGATGATCTCCTTTCTGTTTCGATCGTCGTGGATAAGAAGGTCTCGTTTACGGTATGCTTGGACAGAAGTTAAAGTATATAAGGTAATATAAAAGGTTGAGGGGTTTAATGCAACGATTATTCTTGGAGATGCCCCCCTCCCCGGGCGGGGAGGGGGGCATTGCGGGGGTTGGCGCATCAAGCCGCCAGCGAGGCTTTCAGGCGGCCGATCATATCCTTCATGAAGCTTTCTCTCTGCTTGAGGGCACGGCGGAACTCGCGGTCATCCGTGTTCACCACCTCGATGCGCAATGAGGGGTAGTACCTTTCCAGGATTTCAAGCAGGTGCTTTTCTTCTTCCCGGGTCAATTCAAGTTTGGCCATGGTTTCCCTCCTCCTTTCTCTCGTTCGTGATGAAGGCCACGCCCGAACTTATTTCATCAGCTGTTCCTTCGTCTCACCGATGGGATAGACAGGGAAAATCTCGAAATAGAGGATATCTATCCAGGCAGCCCGAGCGGCGATGAGACCTTTCGCATCGGTTTCGACAACGTAGATGGTGCGGCATCCCTGAAGATCGTAAAACTCGGAGATGACCTTCACGTCTTCCGGCCAGTCCCATGTTACCCTTCTGGTACGGACTTCCTTTTCATCTTTGGGGTCCCAGGTACAGATCATCATGAAATACATAATTCTCACCTCCTTGCGGATCTTGAGCAATTAACCGACGACAGCCGCGAATTGCCGCGGTAACCTCCGGAAGAGCGCCTTCTCCCGGAGGCTTCATATGGGCACTTTGCAGGGCCGGTAGTTCATCTCCGCCTCCCTGTTTTCGATTCCCGCGCGAAACGCTGATTATCAGAGCCTGTGGTGTAAGAAAGATTGTCGGTTTGTTTGGTTTACTGTTAACGGCCGGTGAGATTTCTTTGTTTGGCTTTAATATAAAACAGAATTTAGACGATGTCAATAAATGGGGATACAAATGGGGATACAAGGAGTGGTGCAACAACCGGGGCTTCCCGCCGGGGATGGTCGGCGGCTGCAAAGCATTTGACAGCTCCGGAGAAGATCGGATAACGTTAACCACCCCGGAGGATAACGGAACCATGAAGATTATCGACTCCCATATGCATTGCGGCATCCAGAACGTGGATCAACCGATCGGCATGATCAAGGGCTACCTTTCCCAGGCCGGAATCGGCGGTGCCTGTCTCTATGCGCCGGTGGAGGACATCTACGACCGCTACAACTATTTCTTCCAGGACGATTCTCTCTGGGCGGCCTGCCGCCAGAGAGCGAACCGCTATCTGCTCGATCTCCAGCACCGCGAGAAGGACATCTTTGCCTACTACTTTGTCTGGAACGATTTCCGGAAGGATGAACTGGCGAAAGGCTACCGGGGCATCAAATGGCACCGGCACGAATCGGAGCCGGAATATAACTATGACGATCCCCGGTGCGAGGTATTTCTCCAGGAGGTTTACCGGCGGCGGTTGCCCATCGTCCTTGAGGAATCATACGGCAACACCCTGAACCTTATCAGGAGGATAGACGGCAGAACCCCGGTGATCATTCCCCATCTCGGAGGTTTGAACGGGGGTTTTTACGCCCTTTTCAATTCCGGGGTATGGGAAGGGGATAATGTTTATGCCGACACCGCCCTGGCCACCCGCCGGGAGATGGCCATGTTCCTGGACCGGTACGGCAGCGACAAACTGCTCTTCGGCAGCGATTTTCCCTTCGGCATGCCCGCCGGAGAACTGCGCAAGGTACGGGAACTGCAACTGTCGGCGGAAGACTTCGCCAAGGTGGTAAGCGACAATATCCTGAAACTTGTCAATCCCGCCGTCCGGGAATCATGACGATCCTTTGCCGGCGTTTTCCAGTCGGACGTAATGGCGGTGCACCCGGTCGATAAGGGCGACGAAAAGATCCGGATTTTCTTTTGCCTCCTCGTATTCTTTATGGGTGATGAAGTCTCGGTGTTCCGCGTAAAATGTTTCCAGCATCTCCTCCAACTCCGCCAGGGCCACAACAATGGCCCCGGTGTCGCTTCCCGCCAGGGAACTGATGGTGAAGCAGGCGTTGATCCGGGTGAGGGCAAGGGCTTCAAGTTTGCTTTTCATCGTTTGTCATCTGATCCTATTTTACTTTATAGTCTATTCGAACGGCGGGCGAAAAGGAAATCTCGCCCATCATGTCCGGCGAAAAGATAATCGGATTATTGGGCGTATGCGGCGTGTTGACCTCCACCGGCCGCCGCAGCTCCGCTTCCTGATCTAAAGCCTCCCCGGCCGCGGACGGTTACGCCTTTCCGAAGCAACGGGAAAAGGGCCGTTTTCCAGAGCGGATTGATCATATGTTCACGGTCGCTCATGGTGATTATGGATATACTTGTAACGGCGTGGTGTTTTCAAGGACTTTTTCGCCTGACTAAATCGCCCGGAGGGTATGGGGGTATCCTTCCCGTCACCATTTTTTCGAGGGTTTTTCCGCAGGCTCATTCAATGAATTGTCATATTCGGCCGATACCCAAGGACGAGGAAAATGATTTCAAGAAGATCAGCGGGGACGACTTCATTCCGGTCGGGCAGTGTTTGAAGGGTCAATTTAACCCTTTTCTTTATTTGCTTATGGGGTTAAATAACCGTGCGGAAACAGCCAACCGGAGAATGGACATGATGATGAAGAAAAAAGGAGTGGTCATCGGCGCTTTATTGATGCTGTTCTGCCTGTCAGTAGGTGATGTCGTCGCGATCGATCAGCCGGGAGGTAAAAGCGCTCCTGCCGGCACGGAGCTCAAGAGGGATAAAAAGGGAACGAAGACCATAAGGAAAATGAAGGAGGGGGGGAAGAAACGCCTGCCCTCCTTCATGGGCAGCATGGAAAGAAGGCAGGCGGCCCTGAAGGCTTCCTTCCGGAGGGCGGGGATCAGTGAGGAAGAGATCGAGAACATTTTTTCCGACCAGCGGCTCGAGTTATACCATAAGATCTACGCCCCTCCGGTTGTTAAGGAAGGCGGGAAGAGCAAGAAACTGAGTTATTTCGATGACGAGTTCGGACTGTTCACCCCGGAGTCCATCACCGCAGGGAAGAAAATCATCGGGGACAACAAGGAAATCTTCAGAAAGATCGAAGAGACCTATGGTGTCCCGGCCAATTATATTGCGGCGATCATCCGGATTGAGACGAACTTCAAGGAGCATTTGGGGAAATATGCGGTCTTCAACGCCCTTTATACCATGTCCATGCTGGATAAAAGGATACAAAGGGTGAAAATGGCGCACCGGGAGCTTGTGGCATGGGTACGGATGTGTCGGCGCCGGGGTATGGATCCTTTTACGACGAAAGGTTCCTGGGCGGGCGCCTTCGGCATCCCCCAATTCATGCCCTCATCATATATCCTCTTTGCCGTGGATTATAACGGCGATGGAAAGGCGGACCTGTATGACTATCCCGATGCCTTTGCCAGCATCGCCAATTATCTACACCGCATGGGGTGGAAGACGGGGAATGAAAAGAAGATGCGCAAGGCCGTGTACAGCTACAACCATGAGCGGGCTTATGTAAACGCCGTCTTTGCCTATGCGGAGAGGTTGTAGAAAAAAGCGATATTCCGTTCAACGGATTTAAAGATTCATCGAATAATTCTTCCGGCAAGCCTTGAAACCTTGCCGTTCCGTTTGTTTCTCCCCGGCATAAAAGCAAACAAATCCGGATAAATAAGATGTGTTTCCCGCCTGCATGGGAAGTTGGCATGTTTCCCGCATTGTCCAAAGTCAAAAGAGGCCAACAAAGAAAATAAAAAAATAAATGGAGGACACAGGAGATGAAAAAGACATTGGGAACTTTGGTAGCGGCGGTGGTGGTGGTTCTTTGCACGGGTACTTTCGCCCTGGCCGAGTATGCGGCGGCGGGGGTGGCGAACTTCCCCTATTTCCAGCTTGGTTGTCTGATCGTGGGCGGGATGGTGATCATCAGCCTGAAGCACAAGTACGAGAAGATGTACACCGGCGAGGTGGCCGGGGTTTTCGCCCTCTATACGGTTCTGATTGCTCTCTTCACCAATCCGGTGATCGAAGGGATCAAGAACCTGGTGGGTTGAGAGGTCATCGTTGCAATAACGGGAAAGGAGGAATGGAAGATGGCGACGCTGCAAGAGACAAAGAAGGCTCTTTACCACAAATACCATCCCGTGATGATCGTGAGCGCCTACGGATTCGTCATCGCCATTGCCTCGTTCCTGTTCCTCTACCTGGGCTTCAAGATCGACCAGTACTTCGACACGGCGCCCAATTTCATGTTCGGGATGTTTTTCCTGGCCCTCTTCCTGTCCATCGGTCGACTCTATCAGGAGGCCTGGCGGAAGCGAAAAGAGGTTTGAAAAGGCGACTCGCCTGATATGTAAAGACACATCTTTTTAAAGATCTGTGTCCCTTAAAAGAAGCCCCCTGGTGAAACCGGTTCGCCAGGGGGCTTTC
>JAGPFL010000114.1 GCA_018056545.1 Syntrophobacterales bacterium | reverse complement strand
GGAGGAGGAAATCCGGGAGACGAACCGCAAAAGCAGCTTGATAGACGGTTCTTTCGATTGTCTGACCCGGCATCCGCCGCCGGTCCACTGGCAGGAGATATACGACGTCATCGCCCTCGATCCCGTGTCCACAGGCGACGAGCTCGCCATACTGATGGCGGGAGTTGAGCGCCGGTTGGAAGAGCGGATCGAGGCGGGGATCTGTTTCGGTGCCCCCTCGTCTCCCCGGGTCCTGGTGAGCGGCTGTCCCATCGGCGGTGATGCATTGAAGGTCCTGAAGATCGTCGAGGAGGCCGGAGGCGTCGCGGTGGCCCTGGAGGCGTGTAGCGGCATGAAGGGCTATTCCATCCGTGTCGCGGAGGGTACAGGCGATCCCCTGCGGGCGGTTGCCGAAGCGACCCTGAAGATCCCCTGCTCTTGCATGTCTCCAAACCGGGGGCGTCTCGACCTCCTGGACGAGATGATCGCCCGGTTCAAGCCCGATGTCGTCATCGACGTGATCCTCCATGCCTGCCACGGTTACAACGTGGAATCCTACAAGATCAGGCAGCATATCCAGGACCGGCACGGGCTGCCGTATTTAAAGATCGAGACGGATTACTCCGCAGGCGACGTCGAGCAGATCCGGACCCGGGTGGAAGCGCTCTTCGAGAGCCGATATGAGAAATAATGACCATGAATCAATATGTAACGGCATATTTATTAAGTCAAAAGGAGGTTATGAAAATCATGAAGAGTGTGAAACGAACAGCGCGGTTTCTTTTGGGGATCATTATCCTCTTATTACTCTCCTCCGGTTCCCTGCTTGCCGCCGGACAGGGAAAAACGGACAATACAACCGACTGGTTTTATCCGGGTTGGGCGGCGGAGGCCAAATATAACCAGCCAATAGCGGTCCTGGATACGGACAGCGCTCTGGGACGATACTCTCTATCAACGAAGGAAATAGGTCTCAAGGACTTGGCCAGGATGCACGGTCATCTCTGTGACGGACTGGTTATCAGCTACATTGAGATCAAGACGGTTCTGAACAAACTGTTCCCCGAAGGCAAGGTGGATAGGACCGACTTGCGGGCCGTATCGAAAAACGGTCCCTGCTGGGTGGATGCGGTGAGTTTCATGACCGGGGCTAGGATCAATTTTCAGACCCTGCGCATCGACAGCTCTATAGGAGACGGTTTCATCATCCAAAAGATATCCAGCGGCGAGGCCTATTCCGTGCATCTGAAACCGGGGGTCTTCCCGGCCGAACAGGCGAAACTGGAGGGGGAAATCAGGAAAATGCGGAGCCAGGGCAAGGATGTGACGGCCAAGGATATTGACACGGTGGAACGAATGGCCGACGATCTGAGTAAACGCCTGCTCAACACCCCTCCGGAAGAGTTGCTGATCATCAAACCCCTGCCCGGTTACCGATATGTCTTCAGCGCCGCGTTCGGCAACCGCGGCGACATCGTGAATAAGAACATGCCTAGGTGAAGGAGAGTGCTGATATGGATTCCGTAATACCTGCACACACGAGAAGCCCCTTATTTGATCGACAAGGGGGCAATAATGTTACAGGAAACAAAAAGGCAAATGAAATGAGCAGTATTTTTTTTGGAGAATTATTATCCGATGGAGAGAGAATGTATGGCTGAAAATTTAGCAAACGAAGAATGGACGCCCAAAATCGTTGCCATCGTCTGCAACTGGTGCACGTACGCCGGCGCCGATCTGGCGGGCATCAGCAGGATCCAGTATCCGTCGAACGTACGCATCGTGCGTGTTCCCTGTACGGGGAGGATCAACCCTTTTTACATCGTCAAGGCCCTGCAGGCCGGCGCCGACGGCGTGCTGGTTTCCGGTTGTCATCCCGGGGAATGCCATTACATATCGGGAAATTTAGTGGCGAGGCGCAAGTTCGCTACTTTGAAAAGCTTCCTGGACTACATCGGCCTGGAAGGCGACAGAACCCTCTTTACCTGGGTCTCCGCATCGGAAGGCGAGCGTTTTGCCCAGGTCATCAAGGGGGCGACGGCCAAGATCCGGGCGTTGGGGCCGGTACACAAGTTGGTGAAGAAAATTTGATCGGAAAATTACAGGGAAAAATCATGTGTTACCTTACTTTTACTTTGACGCGCTTCATATGAGGTAGCCGTAGAGAACCGGGGCGGTTCTCCATGTCAATTCCTTCCTCGCCTCTCCCGCCGCAGACCGCGTAAGCGTAGCTCCGCAGTCCTGTCGGGGAAGAAGCGACAGGATTCATTATGCGGAGGTTGCATTTGGTCGCCAGACTCAAGGCGTTATTTTACAAAGATAGCTCCCCACCGAGCAGATCGTTTTGCCTGACGCCCGGAACCGGGGCCGAAAAGGTGGCCCTAATCGTGCGCTTCATAAAGGCAAACCGGTCAACAGGGGGTGGTGCGCCTCAGCCTCCGAGATGGTCGTTCAGGCCGTATGTTGCTCAGAGCTTAACGTTTGCTTGCTGTCATGCTCTCCGATCCACTTTTTCTAATGGTGATGCCGATGAAGGGTGGACAACGGGTGTCGCGGGAAACGGCGGCGCCTCCCGTACTTGGAAAGGAGAAGTCGATGGATAGGGAAAAACACTCAGTAATTAGAGAAAGGAGAGAATGAATTATGGATGTCAGCAGAAGAGGTTTCTTGAAGATCTCCGGAGCGGTCCTGGCGACGAGCGGTCTGGGGATAAGTTTGCAGCCCGTGGCCGCCTTTGCCGAACCCCTGAAGATCAAGTATGCCAAAGAAACCACCACGATTTGTCCCTATTGCTCCGTCGGTTGCAGTATCATCGTTTCCACGCGAAACGGGAAGGCCGTCAATACCGAGGGCAATCCGGACAGCCCCATCAATCGCGGCGCCTTGTGTTCCAAGGGCGGCTCCATCTATCAGATGGTGAACAACATCAACCGCCTGACCAAACCCCTCTATCGCGAACCCTTCGGAGAGGTCTGGAAGGAGGTGGAATGGGACTGGGCGATCGAGAAGATCGCGGAAAATATCAAGAACAGCCGCGACGCCAGCTTCAAGGTCACCAACGAGAAAGGCGAGGTCGTCAACCGGACGGAGGGCATCGCCTCCGTCGGCAGCGCCGCCTTCGACAACGAGGAATGCCAGGTCTATCAGAAATTCCTTCGGGCCCTGGGGCTGGTTTATATCGAGCATCAGGCCCGGATCTGCCACAGCTCCACCGTTCCCGCCCTGGCGGAGTTCTTCGGCCGGGGGGCGATGACGAATCACTACATCGACATCAGGAACAGCGACGTGATCCTCATTATGGGCGGTAATCCTGCCTCGAACCATCCCGTCTCCTTCAAATGGGTCCAGGAAGCGGTGGACAAGCGCGGGGCGAAGATCATCTGCGTCGATCCCCGTTTCACCCAGTCGGCGGCGAAGGCCCATATCTATGCCCCCCTCCGTTCGGGGACGGACATCGCCTTTCTGGGCGGCATGATCAACTACATTATCGAAAAGAATCTCTACTTCGATGAATACGTGAAAAACTACACCAACGCCTCCTTCCTCGTGAACCCCGCCTTCAAGCTCCCCGGCGACGCCTCCGGTGTCTTTTCCGGCCTGGAAGGGGCAAAATACAACAAAGAAACCTGGACCTACCAGACGGGCAAGGACGGCGTCATCCTCAAGGACATGACCCTCCAGGATCCGCATTGCGTCTTTCAACTTTTGAAACGGCATTACTCCCGCTACACCCTGGAGATGGTCAACAGGATCACCGGAACACCCAAGGAAAAACTTCTGGAAATCTATGAGCTCTACGGCTCGACGGGCCGTCCGGACCGGGCGGGTAACGAGCTCTACGCCATGGGCTGGACCCAGCATACCGTGGGTGTACAAAACATCCGGACCATGGCGATCATCCAACTACTGCTCGGCAATGTGGGCATCGCCGGCGGGGGCATCCAGGCCCTCCGCGGCGAGGGCAACGTCCAGGGATCGACGGACCACGGCCTCCTGTTCCACATCTGGCCGGGCTATCTGGGGACCCCCACGGCGTCTCTCAAGACCCTCAAGGAGTACAACGAGAAACGGACGCCTACCACGAAAGAGAAGAACAGCCTCAACTGGTGGAAGAACTTCC
>JAGPFL010000034.1 GCA_018056545.1 Syntrophobacterales bacterium | reverse complement strand
GGGCATGGTCGTGTTGGGCTACGACAGCACCCTGCCCGTCACCATGGAGGACATGCTGCATCATACCAAGGCGGTAAGCCGGGGCACGCAGCGGGCCATGGTCATCGGCGACATGCCCTTGATGTCCTACCAGGTATCGGTGGCGGAGGCGGTCCGCAACGCCGGGCGCTTCCTCCAGGAGGCCGGCGCCCAGGCGGTGAAGCTCGAGGGTGGACGGGAGGTGGCGGAAGTGACCCGCCGCATCGCCGCCACAGGGATTCCCGTCATGGCCCACATCGGCCTCACCCCCCAGTCGGTGCACCAGTTGGGAGGCTATAAGGTCCAGGGCAAGGGGGACAAGGCCGCCCAGCGGCTCCTGGAAGACGCCAAAATACTCGAAGAGGCCGGGGCCTTTTCCATCGTCCTGGAATGCGTCCCCAAGGGCCTGGCCAGGGAGATCACCGCCGCCCTGGAGATCCCCACCATCGGCATCGGGGCCGGGGTGGAATGCGACGGCCAGGTGCTGGTCGTCCACGACATGCTGGGGCTCTTCGAGCGGTTCACCCCAAAATTCGTGAAGAAATACGCCAATATCAACGATCACATCCGGGAGGCCGTCAAGAACTACTGCGCCGAGGTGAGAAGCGGCGCCTTCCCTGACGACGCCCACTCGTTTCTGTAAACAATAAACCCAAATTGGTAGGCAAAGGGCAATCCTCTCCCTCCCCCTTCAAGGGGGGAGGTCGGGAGGGGAATGGCGGGACATAAAAATTCGGCTGGATAGCTCCGTCCCCAACCGGGCCCTCCCCTTGAAGGGGGGAGTTCCAGGGAATCAGACCCTTATATATCGCCCGCCATGCCCGGGTCCTCCCCTGACTGGGGATGTGTGTCGGGACTTTGTTTACAACGTCCAGCCTTCCAAGGCGTCCCGTCGTTACAGGTTTACCGGCAGTCCCTTCTCCCGGAGGTATTCCTTCACCTGGCGGATGCGGAAGGTCCGGAAGTGGAAGACGGAGGCCGCCAGGAGGATCGAGGCGCCCCCTTTGACCACGGCCTCGTAGAAATGCTCCAACCGCCCCGCCCCACCCGAGGCCACGACGGGAACGCTCACCACGTCGGCGATGGCCCTGGTGAACTCCAGATCGTATCCGGTCAACGCCCCGTCGCCGTCCATGCTCGTGGGGAGGATCACCCCGGCGCCCAGGTCCTGGCATTGACGCGCCCAGGCAATGGCGTCTTTGCCCACCGGTTTCGTCCCTCCCGCCACGACCAGTTCGAATCCCGAAGGCAGGGCGGGATTGCGCCGGGCATCAATGGCCACGGTGATCTTTTCCGATCCGAATCGCTGCACCGCGGCGCGGACCAGTTCGGGATCCTTGACGGCGGCGCTGTTCATGGAAGCGGCGCTCGCCCCGGCGTCGAGGACCAGTTCGATGTCCTCCAGACTGTTGATGCCCCCGCCGACCGTGAGGGGGATGGTGATCACGGCGGCCACGCTCTTCACCCAGGCGAGGCGGGTCTTGCGGTTTTCCAGGGTGGCGGCGATATCCAGCATGGCCAGCTCGTCGGCCCCTTCCTGTTCGTAAAAAGCGGCATTCTCCACGGGATCGCCGGCGTCGCGGATATCGACGAAATGCACCCCCTTGACGACCCGGCCCTCCTTCATGTCCAGACAGGGCATGATCTTGATGGTATTCATCGGTTTCTCTTCCTTTCCCGGCGCTCCCGAAGGCCCGCCGCATTGATCTCGCTCATTTGTTTTCGACGACATATTTTAGAGGTTTCACCATCTCCTTTTCCAGGCTCCGGAGAAATTTTTTCCGGAAGGAGGGGATCCTGGTCAGGAACATCATGATGAGATTCATCCGCCGGGTCTTGAAATCCCGCTGGGGAAAATCATAATAGCCGTGCTGCCGGTAGTAGCGGTGATCCGCCTGGAAGACAAAACGCAACATCCCCCAGACCTCGTCCCGAAAGATCTTCATGCCGGCCACACCGAGAAAGTCCATGGGGGGCACGTATCGCTGGGCGGCCATCCGGAGGGCCCGCGCCGCCGTTTCCTGGAGCAGCCCGTCCAGTTGCGGCCCGTCCTCCCCTTCGTCGGTGACGATACCGGCAATGTTGGCCGACTGGAATTGAGCGTAGGCCGACAGGATCTCCACGAGGTTGGGAAGCTGTCCCAGGGGACCGGAGATGAGGAAGACCAGTTGTTTATCCGCCAAGGTCGGGGTGTGGGTGTTGAAGAAGGAACGGTCGAAAAACTGCTTCCACCGCGACGACAGATACCGGTCCCGGATCTCCCCGGCCATGACGATGATATCCGCCCCCTTGACCTTCTCGTTGTAGAAGTCAATGAACCCGTCTTTACCCTGATACTGGCACACGTTGTCCAGGCCGCAGCGGCAGCAACCAAGGCAGCCGCCCTTGATGTCGATGTCCGTCAGGAAAATCGTTTCCACCGGGTGGGCAAAATTGTCCCGGAAAGCCCGGATCATCTTACCGAGATTGCCGTCTTCCCGCGCTTCGTCGGCAATAATGATGATTTTCTTATCGCCGGCCGTCAAATCACGCCGGGGTGCCCCGGGGACGTAAACGAAGGTTGCCGGGCGGAGGGGGGGAAACCGCCGCGAGGCCGGCGCCCTTCTTGCCGCCGCCTCGAGAAAGGCGCCACCGTATTTGAGAAACCGTTCCCGCTCCCGGGTGCGCATCAGGTCGTACATCTTCGCCGCATAGCCGCCGAAGTAGTTCATGGCGAGATCATCGCAGATCCCATGGAGGTAGTTGTGGGCCGTGTGATCGAAAAAATGCACGGAGGTGGAGAGGGTCAGGGCGTGCTTTCCCCGGAAGGCTTCTTCATGCCCCCGGGCAAAGATCAGCTCGATGAAACGTTTGTACTGGGAACAAACCAGGCAGTAATACAGGGGAAAAGCCCAGATGACGGCCGCCGATTCGGCAACCCGGTCCATGATCCCCCGGAAGGCCGCCTCATCCCTTTCCAACTTACGGATCTGCTGGGCCACATGAAATACCCGGTAGTCGTGATCCGGGAAGGATTTCTGCAGGTAACGGACGTACTGGAGGGTGACACTGTCCTCCCCTTTGGGACTGCCGCTCAGCACCGTTATCTTCATACGACCTCCAGTTACTGGTTTTTTTCCCCGGCCAGGCAGCGGCCGATAAAGTCCGTCATGGCCGTCCTGACCTTCTCCGGGGCCTGGAAATGGGGGATGTGCCCGCAATCGGGAACGAGCAGCCCCTCGGCCGGCCCGGAGGTCTGCCGGACGATAGCCTCCACCTGGGCCGGTGTTCCATAGGGATCGTCCCGGCCCTGAATGGCCAGCACCGGGCAGCGCACCCGGGGCAGATATTCCTCGATGTTCCAGGTGCGGAAGGCCGGTGACAGCCAGGTCTCCGACCATCGCCGGAAGACCATGTCGGTCTTGTCGCCGTGATACCGCATGAGCTTCGTCTTCAGATCGGTTGTCTCGTAGGCGGTCACCGCCTCGCGGATTCCCGCCAGGGTTACCTCCTCCACGAAGACGTGGGCCGCTTCGGTAATCACGGCACTGGCCCGCTCCGGATTCGCCGCTGCGAACATCAGGGCGATGGAGCCTCCGTCGCTATGGCCGATGCAGACCGCCTTGTCAATACCAAAGTGCTCCACGACCCTGGGCAGAACTTCCAGGGCCTCGTGGTGAAGATAGGACACATTCCCCACCTCCGGACACGCCTCGGCTTTTCCGTAGCCCCAGCGGTCGTAAACAAGGGCGTTCAGTCCTGTTTTTGCACATAACGCCGCCGGAAAATCGCGCCACTGCCCCACACTGCCCAGCCCTTCATGAAGAAAAACCAGCCACGGCCTCCCTTCTTCCTTGTTTGCGCCGCTTTCTTCATTGCCGAGGTGCTCATCGCCACTACCGGTCCGGATAATCTCCGCTGCCAGCACCCGGCTATCGACCAGGAAATTTACCCTCTCTTTCTCCAGTTTTACCTGTTTATTTATATTCATAATCTTCTAATAATTTTCTTGCAACGAAGGGATGTAAAGGGGTTTTTTGTGGCTCTCATTATACGGATTTCCTTGATAGGTCAAGATTATATGATTGTTTGGCAGAAGATCATTGTACGATTTCGCCTTCTTCGAAGATTTTATCTTGAACCTGGTGAATATTGACCGTTCTATACCCGACACGTACTTCCCTGCCGGTGGCAGCAGCTTTTCCTGTGCACAAAAATGTACGATCATCGCTTTTTGTTTATCCTAAATATCTTTACAATTTCAGGAAAAAGGAGTACTCGGGGTGGCGATTCCCTCAGGGTGAAAAGCAAGCAGGAGGAAGCGAAAAATGACCAGCGCACCGGGATTCGACAACGAAAAGTACATCCGGGAACAGACGGCGGAGATACTCGAGCGGGTGAAACGTTTCGACAACAAACTCTACCTGGAGTTCGGGGGCAAGCTCCTTTACGATTACCATGCGGCTCGTGTCCTGCCCGGCTACGATCCGAATGTGAAGATGCGGCTCCTAAGGGAACTGAAGGAGCAGGCCGACGTCCTGCTGTGCATCTATGCCGGGGACATCGAAAGGAAGAAGATCCGCGCCGATTTCGGCATCACCTACGACGCCGACGCCCTGAAACTCATCGACGACCTCCGGAGTTGGGATATTCCCGTCCTGGGCGTGGTCATCACCCGTTTCGACGGTCAGCCTGCGGCGCTCCAGTTCAAGAACAAACTGGAAAGAAGGGGCATCTCCGTTTATGCCCATCGCTTCACCAAAGGCTATCCCACGGACGTGGAGATCATCGTCAGCGACGAAGGATACGGCGCCAACGCCCGAATCGAGACGGACAAGCCCCTGGTGATCGTCACCGGACCGGGCCCGGGAAGCGGCAAGATGGCCACCTGTTTGTCCCAGCTCTATCACGATTACAAACGGGGACGGAAATCGGGCTATGCCAAATTCGAAACCTTTCCCATCTGGAACCTCCCGCTGAAGCACCCGGTAAATGTGGCCTACGAAGCGGCCACCGCCGATATCCGGGATTTCAATCTCATCGACCCCTTCCATCTTGAGGCCTATGGAGATACCGCCGTCAACTACAACCGCGACGTGGAGGTCTTTCCCGTCCTGCGGAGGATCCTGGAAAAGATCACCGGTGGGGCGTCCTTCTACCGGTCCCCCACCGACATGGGGGTAAATCGCGCCGGATTCGCCATCATCAACGACGGAATCACCCAGGAAGCGGCCAAGATGGAGATCATCCGCCGCTATTTCCGCTATCGCTGCGAATACGTCATGGGCTTTACAGACCGGGAGACGGTCCAGCGGGTGGATCTCTTCATGAAGGACTTCGGCCTGATTCCCGAAGCCCGCCGCTCCACCGTCGTCCCGGCCCGGGAGGCCGCCCGGCAGGCCCAGGAACGCGAGAAAGGGGACGAGGGAATCTTCTGCGGCGCCGCCATGGAACTGAGAGACGGCACCATCGTCACGGGCGGCAATTCCCCGCTGCTCCATGCCGCTTCCAGCATGGTCATCCACGCCATCAAACACCTGGCGGGGATCCCCGAAAAGATCAAGCTCCTGCCTTCCCACATCACCGCTTCCATCAAAAGGCTAAAAACGGACATCCTCCGGGAAAAATCCGTCAGTCTGGATCTGGAGGAGACCCTTATCGCCTTGAGCATCAGCGCCGCCACCAATCCCGCCGCCCAACTGGCCATGGAAAAATTGGAGGAACTGCGAAACTGCGAGGCCCATATGACCCATATCCCCACTCCGGGGGACGAGGCCGGCCTGCGGCGCTTAGGGATCAACATCACCACGGATCCCTTTTTCGCCACCAAGGATCTGTTCATCGCCTGAGATATGTGGCAATGTCATACTGAAGGGCGATCCGGACATCCATATACAAGAAGAAACCGATCAGAAGGAGCGAGGTTCGACAATGAATAAGGAATATGGTCCTGACAAACTCATTCGCAATGTCATCGAAGGGGGACTTTGCATCGGCTGCGGCGCCTGTGTCGATCTATGTCCCTACTTTCGCTCCTACCGCGGGAAAACAGTATCCCTTTTCCCCTGCACCCGGGAAGCGGGGCGCTGTTTCGCCCACTGTCCCAAGGTGGAGGTGAACCCGGACGACCTTTCCCGGTTTCTCTTTGCCGCTTCCTACGACGGCGAGCCCCTGGGCCGCTATCGGAGTATCCATATCGCCCGGGCCGGCGCCAAGGTAAAAAAACAGCCCTTTCAGGCGGGAGGAACCGTTTCCGCTCTCGCCTGTTATGCCCTCCGGGCCAAACTTATCCGGGGGGCCATCCTTACAGGGCGGGCGGGTCTCCTCCCGCTTCCCCGCCTGGCCACCGGACCGGCGGGGGTTTTTGGCAGCAGCCTTTCCAAATATGCCGCGGCCCCTACCGTGTCCGCCCTTAACCGTGCCGTCGCGGCCGGATACACGGAGTTGGGAATCGTGGCCACGCCCTGTCAGGCCACCGCTGTGACCCAGATGCGGATGAACCCCTTACAGGAACCCTCTTTCCAAGATCCGGTGGCGCTGGTGATCGGTCTGTTCTGTACCTGGGCCCTCGACTTCCGGCGCTTCGAAGCCTTCCTGAAAGACAGGGTTTCCCTGCGGGAGATCGTCAAGGTGGACATCCCCCCGCCCCCGGCAGCGGTGCTGGAGGTTTATCTGAAACAGGGGAAGAAGGAGTTCCCCCTTGAGGAGGTCCGGCCGCTGGTTCCTGACGGCTGCGGGTACTGTATCGACATGACGGCCGAATTTGCCGATGTCTCCGTGGGGGTTCTCGAGGGCCGTCCGGATCGCAATACCCTCATCATCCGCACGGCACGGGGTGAGGATATGGTCCGTAAGGCGGAACAAGCGGGCTATCTGGTGCTGGAGGACATGCCGGCGGAGAATTTGGCCCATCTGGGCTGGGCGGCGGCCAACAAGAAACGGCGCGGCGTGCACCGCTGTCTGGAGACGGAACGGATTAACGGTGAGGAAGGCACGGCCTGCCTCCGCCTTAACGAGGAAATTCTACAGCAAATTTTGAAGAACGCGCCCGATGCCCCGACATCACCCCGCACTGTGGGGGGATAGCGGCCGGAAAGCGGTTTTTCGCGGCAAGACAAGGAGGAACCATGTCGTATCTGACCGAGGAGGGTAAAAACATCCAGCATCTCCTCATGGGCAACGAGGCTATCGTCCGGGGCGCCCTGGAGGCCGGCGTCAAAGTCGCCGCCGGTTATCCCGGCACCCCCTCGTCGGAGATCATCGAGAGTCTGTCGAAGGTGGCCCGGGAACGTAACATCTATGTGGAATGGTCCACCAATGAAAAAGTGGCGGTGGAAGTGGCGGCGGCCGGGTCCTTTGCCGGGCTCCGTTCCCTATGCGTCATGAAACAGAACGGCGTCAACGTCGCCTCCGACTTCCTGCTCCACCTCGCCAGTTCCGGCACCCGGGGGGGGATGCTGCTGGTTACCTGCGACGATCCCGGCGCCCTCTCCAGTGTCAACGAAGGAGAATCCCGACTTTTCGCCCGACTGCTCGAGTTCCCGCTTTTGGAACCGGGTGATTTCCAGGAAGCGAAGGACATGATCCCCTGGGCCTTCGACCTCTCCGAAAAGCTCCGGAACATCGTCATGATCCGGAGCGTGACCCGGCTGTCCCATGCCAGCGGCAACGTCCGTTTCGGCGCCCTACCCAACACCGCCGCCCGGGCGGCCTTCCACTACAACGGGCCCCTCCTCGATCCGGACAAGGGACCGGTGATCAGCATGGTTCTCGCCGCTCCGGAACTCCAACACGGCCCCCAACTGGAAAAGCTCAGGAAGGCGGCGGAGATTTTCGAAACCTGCCCCTTCAACACCTACGAGGGGCCCGCAGCTCCGGAACTGCTCATCATCACCAGTAGCGTCTGCTCCCTGTACAGCCGGGAGGCCGTGTCAATCCTGGGTCTGGAAAAGCGGGTAGGCATCCTCAAACTGGCGACGACCTGGCCCCTGCCCCGGAAGCTCTTGACGAAGCATCTCGCCGCGGCGCCGCGCATCCTCTTTGTGGAAGAGGTGGCCCCCACCCTGGAGGACCATGTGAAGGCCATAGCGGCCGAAGCCGCTGCCGAAATAGGACTTAAGACATTCTACGGCAAGAAATCGGGCCATCTGCCCGCCGTGGGGGAACTCAATCCCGACCTCGTCATCAACGCCCTGGCAGGGCTGCTGGCCATCCCCTATGCGCCCCTTACCGACAAATTCGCCGGTAAGCTCAAGGAGCTGTCGTCGCGCTATGCCCCACCCCGGGGAATGACTTTCTGCCCCGGCTGTCCCCATCGGGCCTCCTACTGGTCCATCAACAACGCCCTGAAGTTGGACGGACGAAACGGTTTCGTCTGCGGCGACATCGGCTGTTATGTCATGGGGACCATGCCCGCCGGTTTCAACACCTGCAAGACCCTTCACGCCATGGGCTCGGGAAGTGGTATCGCCAGCGGTTTCGGTAAGTTGAGAAAATTCGGCATGGATCAGCCGGTCCTTTCCGTTTGCGGCGATTCCACCTTCTTCCATGCCGCCATGCCGGCCCTGGCCAATGCCATCCATCAACGCTCCCCCTTGACGATGATCCTGCTGGACAACCGGGGCACGGCCATGACGGGCTTTCAACCCCATCCTGGCTCCCCGACGAATGTCTTGGGCGATCCGGTCCCAGCCTTGGATATGGAAAAGCTGTGTCGGGCCATGGGAGCGAAGGTGGAGGTAAGCGACCCCTTCGATCTGGAAAAGACCCGTAAAAAGCTCAACGACCTCATGGAATACGCGGAAGGAGCAAAGGTTCTCATTCTTCGCCAGGCCTGCGCTTTGAGTCCCGAGCGGCGAGGAAAGAAGAAATATGAGGTCTTTGTGGACGAGTCGCGGTGCCGTGGAGAGGAGTGCGGCTGCAACCGCCTCTGTACCCGGGTCTTCGGCTGTCCGGGGTTGGTATGGGACCGGGAACAAAAGGTAAGCCGTATCGATGAAATCATCTGCGTCGGCTGCGGGGTCTGCGCCGACATCTGTCCTGCCGAAGCCATCATCAGAAAGGAGGCTGTCTGATCATGCCGGGAACAAATATCGCGAAAGATCCTTACAACATCATCGTCACCGGTGTCGGTGGCCAGGGGAACGTCCTGGCCGCCCGACTGCTGGGGGAAATGATGGCCCGCAAGGGCTTTCTGGTCACCATCGGAGAGACCTTCGGGGCCTCCCAGCGGGGCGGCTCCGTCATGAGCCACGTGCGCATCTCCCGCCGCACGGTGACCAGCCCCCAGATTCCCCGCGGAGGTGCCGACGTTATCTGTTCTCTGGAACCGGTGGAAGCCATCCGCGTCCTCGCCGGATACGGAAACCCGGATACCGTGTTTCTGACCAACACCCACCCCATCTACCCCATCGGGGTCATCAAGGGCGATCTCACCTATCCCTCCGTAGCGGAGATGGCGTCCGCCGTCAGGGAGATCCTGCCCGAGGCTTACCTCTTCGACGCCACCGCCCGGGCGGTGGCACTGGGAAATCCGATCCTGGTCAACATCATCATGTTGGGCGCTCTCGGCCGACTGGGAGTCCTTCCCTTCCACCGTCAGGATTTCCATGACGCCATCAGCCGGAGACTGCCGGCCGCTCAACGGCAGATCAATCTAAAGGCCTTCGATGAGGGCTACAACATCCTGAAAGTACATCCCCCCACATCGACGACATAGAGGGGTTCATTAGATGAATTGATCAAATGCTCATAATATTCGCGGCCTTCATTCATTTTCCGTAAATTCCCCGAAGCGACGTTCCCGATCGCTATGTTATTCAGTTGTCGAAATCCATTCCATCTACAAAATAATTGTCATTGAATATCCATATAAAACGTGAACCAAAACCTTACGGTTATCGAGGTGCCGTTGTCCGGTCCGGAAACGGTCAAAGCCGGTAGATAAGAAGGATCCAGGGTCTGTCTGGAACCGGAAACCGGAACCACCATAAACAATCCGTCCCCGCGGAAAAAATTTCCCAATGCCGGGTTGCAAATGTTTTGGTGGTTGTATATAAGGCGATGACACTGATCAAAGAAGTGAAAGGATATGGCCCATGGGTTTGAAAAAAGGGGCGTTGACATTTTCTATCTTCGCCGTCTCCGACCCCCTTCCCGAAGATTTTGCCGCCTGTTTTGATGCCAGGATCAAAGCCGCCGCCTTTAGGGGTTTCTTTCCGGAAAACGACGAAAAGTCGGTGGGCTGGACCGGCCTCATGGATATGCTCGATACCGAATTTTCTGCGGCCGGCCACACCGTGGGCGACTACCGGGTCTTCTCCCTCCGTATCGATCGCAAGGCCGTTCCGGGGGCGTTGCTGCGCCTGCGGCTGCGGGAGGAGGAGCGGAACCTCACGGCCGCGCGGGGGGTAAAAAAACTCCCCCGGGAAGAGAAAGAGGCCCTACGGACGGCGGTTTACCGGGAACTTTTGAAGCAGACGCTCCCCGTACCCTCCCTGTTCGATGTCTGCTGGTCCCTTGCCCGGGGAAAAATATATTTTTCGTCCCTTGGAGAAAAGGTACTCCAGGAGTTCCAGGATCGCTTTCGGGAAACATTCTCCATGACTCCGACCCTTCATGTTCCCTGGTTGGACGCCTTGACGGCGGCAGGTACGGTAAGTGAAGAACCGCCGGATTATCTGTCCAAAGATCCCGGCCGGGAGTTCCTGACATGGCTGTGGTTCAAGAGTGAGGAACGTAACGGTCGCATCGCTCTGGGCGGGGGCGAGGAGATCGGCCTGTTCTTCGTCCGCCGCCTCGTCCTGGAATCGGGAAAAGGCGACTATGCCGAGACGGTGGTCTGCCAAGGTCCGCACGCTTCCCTCCAGGAAGGCAGGGAAGCCCTCCGGCAGGGGAAAAAGATCCGCGAGGCCCGTCTGGCCCTGGAGATAGACGCCGACGAGTGGGAATTCACCTTCAAGGCCGACCTGTTCCAGTTTCAATCCATGAAGCTGCCCACCGGGGCCGAAAAATCCGAAGAACCTGAGACGACGCAAGGAGAAGGGCTCCTCCTGGAGCGTATTTATCTAATGGAGAAGGCCATGGCGGTCATGGAACGACTTTTTGCCGTCTATCTGGAATTACGCAATTCCCCGGCATGGACCGCAGAAACCGCCCGTATCGATTCCTGGGCGAACCGGAAACAATAGGAGCGGCGGTTGTCTTTCTCTTTGTGACATAGCAATAGTAGTCAAGTATACGTTGAACAGACGCCATGGAAGGAAAAGATATGGAAATGAAAGATCCGCACCTCAAGCTTCGTCCCTGCCCCAAAAAATATATCCTAGATACCCATCGTTCCCGGGCGCCGGAAGACACCCTGCAATTCATCGCCACGATGAAAAACATCCTGGGAATGGATGATTTCCGGGACGCGACGGAGGAAGACCGCATCGGTCTGCCCGTCTTCACCTGTTCCCGTATCCGACCCGACGGATCGCGGACCTTTCATACCGGCAAGGGGCTCACGAAGATTCAGGCCCAGGTATCCCTGACCATGGAGGCCATCGAACGCTACTCCTCGGAATTCCGGGAAGAAGACCGGTCGCGGCTGGTGCGGGGCAGCTATCGCGAACTTGCCGCCGACCGCCCGACACTCCATCCGGAAAAGCTCATTCTGCCCCGGTTCAGTGATTTCCGGGAGGACACCCCCTATTTCTGGGTGGAAGGCTGGGATCTTATCGCCGGGGAAACGATCCTCGTGCCGGCCTGCTGCGTCTATCATCCCTTTCATCTGGACACACCGGAGCTTATGTCCACCCATACCAACGGCGTGGCCGCCGGCAACACCATGGAAGAGGCGGTGTTCCACGGCCTGATGGAGGTTATCGAGCGGGACGCCTGGAGCATCGTCAAATTCGGCCGCCTGGAGATGCCTTCCCTGTTCATCGCCGACCTTCCGGAAAACGATTTCCTGCTCCATATCGCCGGGAAATTGGCAGCCGCCGAAGTGGAAATAATACTGCAAAATTTTGTCCTCGATCTTCAAGTACCCGTCGTGGCCGCCAAGGCCTATGACCTGGCCATCGAAAAACTCATGCCCATGGAAGGCTTCGGCGCCCATCTGGATCCCAAGGTGGCAGCCGCCCGGGCCATGATGGAAGTGGCCACCACCCGGGGTCTCCTTCTCCAGAAACACGGCGCCGGCAAACTCCTGGAAAGCCGACCCCTCTACCTGATGGAAGCCTTCGGGGTCGATGTCTTCTCCGACGACGAACCGGCGCAGGACCTGCAAGACCTTGACGGCGGCTACAGTGACGACATCCTGACCGACATCCGCCGTGTAGGCGAACGCCTGCAGGAAAACGGTCTGCACCAGCTCATTGTCGTCGATTTGACGCGGCGGGAAATCGAGGTTCCCACGGCCCGGGTGATCGTCCCCGGTATGGAGGTCTATGGCTTCGATCCCGCCCGGATCGGCGAGCGACTTTACAAATACCTTTAGGACGGCGAGGGGATGCTGGCAGCAGAGGAAATTCTGGAGCGGGCAAGATACTGTTATCTCGTCTTCTTCCAACTGAGCCACCTCCGGGACCGGGATCCGGCCAAACCGCTCCAATACCTGCAAATCCTGCAAAATTCTTCCCTCAAACTCCATGAAGACGAATTCATCGTAAAGACCATGGAAGAAGAGATCCGTATGGGAAATCCCGATAACGGCCTGACCTATCTCATCTCCCTTTACGAAGGATTCGCCCATGCCTACTGCGAAGTCCTGGAAAAGGATCTCACCGAAATACGGGATGCCATCCCCAAAGAATTCCTGCAAAAACTGGCCGCCGAAATGGGAGGCCGTTTCTAACCGTCCGCAGTAAATATTTTCGTATTTCTTCTTGACACTTAAACCGGGATTAAATATAGAATAATTGGTTGGTAGATTTGTTCAGCCGTTCTTAGTATCTTCCATAAATATTTAGATTTTATTGTTTTTTAAGTGACACCACAAAGCAAGGATCATCCAAAAGGGGGTTTTTGATTCTTTACGAAAGGAGGTGAAACAGAAAGGGGGTTTTTTATCTATCAATTTATTTGCAAGGGGTTAATTAATAACAAAAGGAGGTAGTTATGGCAAGAATTCGTGGGAAATCCAAGACCGCTGAAATCTTGACCCTTCCGGAAGCGGTCAAGAAATATGCAAAAAGTGGGATTCAGGTTGCTTTCAGCGGCTTCACGGGGTTCAACAGAAATCCTTTCGCCTTTGCCTGGGAAATGGTCCGCCAGGGGGTGAAGGACATTCATGCTATCGACAGGCACGGCAGTTGCTGCACCTGGCTGCTCAATGCCGTCAACGCCATCAGCGTCTATGAAACGGACTGGATGGGCTGGGGCGAAATGGCCGGCAAACTCGATGTCAATCTTAACCGGAACTACAAAGAAGGAAAGGTGATTCTTGAGGATTACTCCCATGGCGCCATGGCCATGAGATTTCTCGCCGGCGCCATTGGTGCGCCTTTTATCCCCTATTACGCACCATTGGGATCGGATCTTTATAATATGAAATACGACGCCCTGGGAAAAGCCGGGAAGCGGGACGGCAAGGTGCCCAACATCCCGTTGAAAAAGTTCATCCAGATGGAAGAACCCTTCTGGGGCGACGGTGAATGCGTACTCCTCCCCGCTGCCCGTCCCGATCTGGCGGTCATTCATGTCGCCCAGGCCGGCGACAAGGGTACGGCCCGTTGGCGCGGCGTCGGCACCATCGACAAGGAAATCTCCTTCGCCTGTGACAAGGTCGTCATCATCGCCGAGGAGATCGTTCCCGAGTCGGAAATGAGAAAGTATCCGGAAACCAACCAGATCCCCTACTTCACCGTGGACGCCATCGTGGAATGCCCCTGGGGCGCCTTCCCGAGTTCGGTGCCGTATTATTACGATTACGACGCCCCCTTCATGAGAGGTATGGATGCGGCTTCCCGCAACACCGACGACCTCAAGAAGTGGCTCGACGAATGGGTATTCGGTCCCGCCAGCTGGGAAGACTTCATCGTCAAGTTAGGGGCCAAAAAGCTTCTCGACCTCAAGGCGGAAAGCACGGGTTACAGCACCCGCATGCTGAGAGGCAAGAAACCCGCACCCCGGATGAAGATGCCCTTGTCCGTGGCAATGAGCGGTTACTAAGAGAAAGGGGGGAGAATAAATATGGCAAAATCAATGGAAGAATTGATGGAACTTATCGATAAGATTCCCGATACACCGGCAAAACCTGGGGAATTCATCCTGCCCGAGCTGATGGCCATCGCCATCGCCCACGAGGTACGTGACGACGACATCGTCTTCGCCGGTACCGGTCTGCCCATGGTGGGCATCATGACGGCCAACTTCACCACCGCCCCGCATGCCACCCTGATCTATGAATCAGGCATCTGCGACGGCAAGACCATGCACGTCCCCATGTCGGTCTGCGATCAGCGGGCCGCCAACATGAGTTCGGTCCTGGGCGGACTCGTGGACACCTTCGGGTATTACCTCCAGCAGGGTTTCGTCACCTTGGGCTTCCTGGGCGGCGCGGCGATCGACAAATACGGCGGCGTCAACGTTACCTCCATCGGCAATTACTACAACCCCTCCCATCGTTTCACCGGCTCCGGCGGCAACTCCGATATCGGGACGATGGCCCACCGGGTGGCGTATATCATTCTCCAGGAAAAACGTCGTTTCCTGGAGAGAAACGACTATACCACCACCCCCGGCTGGTGGTGCTGGGACTTCAAGACCAACGAATGGAAACCCAAGAAAGAGGTCTGGAAAGGGACGCCCTACGCCAACAACGGCCCGGTCGGCGTCGTGACCAACATGGGCGTCTATCGTTTCGACGAAAACGGCATCATCTATCTGGAGACATGCCATCCCAGCGTCACCGTGGAACAGATAAAGGAAAACTGCGGCTTCGATCTCAATGTGTCGAAGGTGAAAGGCGAGACGCCGCATCCGACCTACCGGGAACTGTTCATTCTCCGCGAATTCGTGGACCCCGAACTGATCTTCCTGCCGGCGAAGACCCCTTACACGCCTGAGATTCAGGCCATTATCGACAAAGGTTAGCGACCTATGGACCGGAAAGAGGGGAAGCTTGCTTCCCCTCTTTCATTTGCATACTCACGAACGAGGAAATTACCCGCCTGTTCTCTCGACATGCGGCGTCAATAATCACTATCAGGAAGGGGAAAGATGCAATGAATTTAGATTTAACGGAAGACCAAAAGATGATTCAGGATACGGCGCGGAATTTTGCCAAATCGGAATTGGAACCGGTGGCCGCCAAACTCGATGAAGAGGGGGATCGCGAGACATTCCTGAAAAACCTTAAGAAGCTGGCCGAACTGGGCTTGATGGGCATCGCCGTCAAGGCCGAATACGGCGGTTCCGAAGCGGGCGCCGTGGCCTTCAGCCTCGCCATCACGGAAATCGCCCGGGCCTGTGCCTCCACGGCCGTGACCTGTTCGGTGAACAACATGGTCTGCGAAGTCATCCAGGCCATCGGCTCGGAAGAACAGAAGAAGGCCTACATTCCCAAGATTTGCTCCGGCGAATACTACGCCGGCGGCTTCGGCCTCACAGAAACCACGGCGGGTTCGGACCCGGCGGGGATGCGTTGTTCCGCGGTGCTGGACGGTAATGAATGGGTTTTGAACGGCAACAAGATCTTCATCACCAGTGCCGAATACGCGGGTGTGTTCGTGGTCTGGGCCGTCACCGACAAATCCGCCCCCAAGGGTAAGGGCATCAGTTGCTTCCTTGTGGAAAACGGCACCCCCGGCTTCACCGTCGGCAGAGCGGAACACAAGATGGGTCAGCACGCCTCCGCCACGAACGAGTTGATCTTCGAAGACTGCCGCATCCCCAAGAGCGCCATGATGGGCAAGCCGAACGACGGTTTCCGCACCGCCGTGGGCGAACTGGCCGGCGGGCGCATCGGCATCGGCTCCCTGGGCCTGGGTTGCGGTCTGGCCGCCATCGAGTACGCCGCCAAGTACGCCATCGAACGCAAGCAGTTCGATCAGTCCATCACCAACTTCCAGGCCATCCAGTGGATGATCGCCGAATCCTATACGGAGCTGGAAGCGGCGCGCCTCCTCCTCATGAACGCCGCCTATCAGAAGCAGTGCGGACGCTTCTTCGCCCGGCAGGCGTCGATGGCCAAGTATTTCGCCACGGAAGCGGCGGAGCGGGCCTGTCATAACGCCATCCAGATCCTCGGCGGCTACGGCTACACGAAGGAATTCCCGGTGGAACGCTACTACCGCGACGTCCGGATCACCTCCATTTACGAGGGGACCAACCAGATCCAGCGGGTCATCATCGCCCGGGACATCCTGAGCAGCCTGAAGTAGAAGCTCTCAGACCGCTTCCGTGCCTTTTGGCAAGGTAAATTCATCCGAGCCGGCAACGGAAATCAGGGTCAGAAAGGAATTCGCCGACCGGCAACCATTCACAGACGACGCCCCTGCTCCTCATAGACGAGGCGGGGGCGTTTTCTTTGATAAAAATCATTTGGGAAAACAGCGGCAATCGAGGAGGAAACGCTATGTCATTCGAAAGTATTCGCACCGAGGTGCTTCCCCAGGGCATCGGCATCATTACCCTGAACCGCCCCGAAAAGCACAACGCCATCTCTATCCTGATGCGCCGGGAGATATCGGCCTGCCTGAAGAACTGGAAAGATGACCAGGCCGTCCGGGTGCTGGTACTGACCGGGGCCGGAAGCTCCTTCACCGCCGGCTTCGATCTCGGGGAATTCAAAAAACCGTCCCTGCTGCAGGAGCTTTATCAAACCTCGTCGGAATATCATCGGGATGTCTGGTACTTCCCCAAACCCACCATCGCCGCGGTGAACGGACCCGCCCTCGCAGGCGGCTTCGATCTCGTCAAGCTCTGCGACATCCGCATCTGCACCCCGGAAGCGCGTTTCGGCCACCCGGAAATCAAGTTCGGGGCCCCTACCCTTTTCACTCCCCTGAAGTGGCTTATCGGCGCCGGTCTGGCCCGGGAGCTTTGCCTTACGGGGAGGGTCATCGACGGTGCCGAGGCCTACCGGATCGGCTTGGCCAATGAACTGGTGGATACGGTGGAACTGCTGGAACGTGCCCGACAGATAGGGGAAAAAATACTGGAGGCCCCGCAGCAGGCCCTGGAACAGACCAAAAGATTCTTCCTCGACAATGCCGACCGGGGCTTTGAGGAGTCATTTTCCATAGAACACGACAAGGGATTTCAGGAATTTCTGCTGAAAAAGGCGGTAGAGGCCGTGAAAAGCTGAAAGATTGATCTTTCCGTGGCTCTGTGATAGAGGCGTTGACAGTCAAATCACCGCCGAGAGACCATCATGAATCACGAAAACCGCCAGGAGACGGCAACGGCAGGGGCCGATTATCTGACCGCCTGTCCCGATTGCGACCTTCTCCAGTATATAACCCCCCCGCCGCCGCTCGGCAAGACCGTCTGCCGCCGGTGCGGCAAGGTGCTGGCGATCAACACACCGGAGGACCATGAGAGAACTCTGGCTTTGACGTTGGGGGCCGCCATAGTGTTCCTCATCGCCAATGCCTTTCCGTTAATGGGCCTCTCGGCAGCGGGACGCCAGGTGAGCACGACGGTCATCGGCGGCGCCTTGGTGCTCTGGGCGGAGGGGCATCAGTTGACCGCCGCCCTGGTGGGTCTCTGTGCTGTGGTCGCCCCCGGCATTTACATCGTCATGATCATGACGATTCTAATTATTGCCCGGCATGGCGACCCCCTGCCCGAATGGGTGGGGGAAATGCTTCACGGCGTGGAACTGGCCCGGGAATGGGCTATGGCCGAGGTGATGATGCTCGGCATTCTCGTCGCCCTGGTGAAGATCGCCGACCTGGCCACGGTCATTGTCGGTGTGGGAATGTTCGCCACCGGCGCGCTCATTGTCCTGATCGCCCTGATCGCCACAAACTTCCGTCCCGAAGAAATCTGGGCCAGGACACGGTGGTTCGCCAAAGGGTCACCGGTGCCGAAAGGCCCCTGTCCGGTCATGGATTGTGGAGATAGGTGAGGATGACCTCCGGGGAAACCATGGCCATGCAGTTGGGGCTTGCCCTGTGCCGTCATTGCGGTTTGCTTTCCAAGGTGCCCGAGGGAAGCAGGGAGGGCTTTTGCCCCCGCTGCGGCAACAAACTTCTCTTCCGCAAAAAAGATTCCCTTCAGCGGACCTGGGCCCTCATCATCGCGGCGGCAATCTGCTACATCCCGGCAAACCTCCAGCCGGTCATGACCTC
>JAGPFL010000113.1 GCA_018056545.1 Syntrophobacterales bacterium | reverse complement strand
CAACTGTTGGACGCTGGTTCAGTTCTTGTTCAGAGGTTCCCTAAGCATTGATGCCTCCTTTGATCAAAAAAAGGTTGTAAAATCTCTATCAAATGACATATTGCTTGTTATTTCAGCTAAAAAGTACCTGTATTTTGAAAGAGGGAAATCCTCCTGTTATTTCTTAGGAGCAAATATTTCGGATACAAAAAGCTATCAATGATGCGTTACTTTTATTTTTTCTTTTTTATACATTTTATGTAGTATTTTTATCATAATTGACACACATGAGCAAGGCAGTCTTTTTAGAAATTTTTCGGTTTCCATGTTAAGAAAGCTTTTTTTTCTAGGGCTTCCCTCCTTGAAAATCAGCCGCCGGGTGCTATCATCAGGCGGCGGCACATATTTCTTTCTTAAGGAGCTGTTGTTGTATGTTGAAGACCTGCGCCCCGGAGATTGCGGCATTCCGGGAGGTGCGTACACGGTAAGGCTCTGTATACGCCTCCCAAAAGACTTCGACAATCTCATCTTTTGGAGGGTGAAAAGTGAACACGATAGATATGGAAAATCTGGGTCTCGGGCGGGAACTCCTCGCCGGGGCCCGTGCGGCGTACCCCGGGCTTTTCGTCGGCCGGATCGTTTCCCAGTCCAGGGACCTTTACACGGCGGCAGCCGAAAGGGGCGAACTGACGGCGGAGATCTCGGGAAAGTTCCGTTTTGAGGCCGGGACCCTGTCCGATTTCCCGGCGGTGGGCGACTTCGTCCTGCTCGACCGGAGCGAGGATGCAGGGGGCAACGGGATCATCCATGCCGTGCTGCCGAGGAAGAGCGCCTTCATCCGGAAAGCAGCGGGGACGTCCAACGACGAGCAGGTGGTGGCGGCGAACATCGATACCGTGTTTCTCTGCATGTCCCTGAACAACGATTTCAACCTGCGGAGAATGGAGCGGTACCTGGGTGTGGCCTGGGACAGCGGCGCCGTTCCGGTGATCGTGCTGACAAAGGCTGATTTGTGCCCCGACCTGGCCCGGAGGCTCGCGGAGATAGGGACGGTGTCCTGCGGGGCGGAGATTCTGGTGACCTCGAGCCTGTCCGAAGACGGGTGGACCTCCGTGAGGAAATACCTGGGCCGGGGAAAGACGGTGGCCTTCATCGGCTCCTCCGGCGTGGGGAAGTCCACCCTGATCAACAGGCTCCTGGGGCGGGACGCCCTTGCGACCAAGGGACTGCGGAACGACGACAAGGGGCGTCATACCACCACCAGGCGGGAGCTTATCGCCCTTCCGGAGGGCGGCGTGGTGATCGACACTCCCGGAATGAGGGAGATGGGCATTGAAAGCGCCGACTTTTCAAAGACCTTTGCTGACATCGGAGATCTGGAGGCGGAATGCCGCTTCCGGGACTGCACCCATTCGGGGGAGCCGGGCTGTGCGGTCCGGCGGGCCATCGACGAAGGGCTGCTTTCTGCGGAACGGCTGGCTGCCTGGAAGAAACTGAAGAAGGAAGCCGGGTACGAGGGGCTGAATTCCCGGCAGATCGAGTCGGAAAAGCTTTCCGCCATGTTTGCTGAAGTGGGCGGCATCAAGAATGCCAGGAAGTTCGCGAAGGAGATGAACAAAAAACGGCACGGGTACTGACGGCCCCTCCGGCGGTTTTACTGCGGGCCATCCGGCATGTGAACAATTGAAGGGAACGGTCCAAAAACGCACCCCGCCTTTTCCTGTTGGAGGAAAAGGCGGGGTGTGCTGTTTTTCATGTGGTGGAGCGGGAAAACTTCCTATTCCACCACGATCCGGCTCTTCTTGTTGGCCTTCCAGACGTGGATGCCCAGGGCCACGCCGATGACTCCGTAGACCATGAAGGTCCTGAAGTATTCGCCCAGTATGGCCTGGCCGAAGAGGGACTGGCCGATCTCGGGCGACATGATGAACATGGCGTTGAAGAGGATGGTCCCGAAGATGGCGTGGGTTATGCTGGCCTTCGAGGTGGAGGCGCCGCCCACGAGGAGGGCCGCCACGGAGAACATGCCGATCTGGGTGTGGGCGTTGTAGGTGTTCAGGGTGCCCATATTCTGGAGGTAGATGATCTGCCCCCAGGCGGCGAGCACGGTGGAGATCATGGTGGCAATGATCCTCGTCCTGTCCACGTTGATCCCCGAGACTTCCGCCGTGTGCTGGCTCTGCCCCACCGACCGGAAATCCTGGCCCAGCTTGGTCTTCATGATGAGTACCGTGAACACGCAGAGACCGATGATCAGCAGTCCCGTCACCACGGGAACCTTGCGGACCATCATGAGCTCCGATTTCGTCATCATGGCGTGGATCGCCACCCCCGCGAGGGCGAGACACAGGCCGCCGTTGACGATGAGGGAGGAGCGGCTGTTCAGGTAGGAACGGCCTTTCCGTATGTTGAGCCAGTACCTGACGGCCAGCAGCAGGAGCAGTCCCACAGCCACGATGAGGAGGGCATGGACGAAGGGGATCTGGTAAATGTTGTCCAGGGCGTATTTCAGGCCGCCCTGCTTGACCGGGACGAGGTCCACGGTCATCCGGATGCCGATGCCGTCAGGCTTGATCATCGGGTGGATCGCAGGAACCGAGATGATCACACCGACGACGAAGAGGAAGAGGAACTGGTAGATGCCGTTGGCGAAGAATCCGACGATGAGGCTGGCGATCATTTCCTGTCCCCGGGTCTTGTTGTAGAGTTTTCCCGTGAAGTAGCCGCAGAGGGCCGCAGCCGCCATGGCCACGGCGAAGCAGAACATCAGCCCTGACAATCCCCCCATCTCGAAGTACCGGGCGATGGCGATGGCCACCTGGCCGGACATGGCGCCGATGACGATGCCGAAGTTGAGGCCGAGACCCGCAAGGACCGGGATGATGAGAGAAAGGACGAGGAATGCGTTCCGGAACACCCTGCTGGAAAGCTCGGAGAAAAAGAAGCCCAGGGATACCCCGCTGGAGACCATGAAGCCGAAGAGAGTAAAGGCGACGAAGATGATGGTCACCAGGTTTTCAAGAATCCAGGAGCCTGCGCCGTTCGAGTTCCTGTTGAGTCCGTCCATCACTGCACACCTCTTTTTACCTGGGTCAGGGCGTAAAGTATGATTCCGTTCTGGATGATCATCCTCATGATTTCCGACAGGTCGGTGCCGGCAAAGATTTCGTTGGCAACCGGGAGGGCAGTGGTGAGGAGCCCCTGGAAGAGGACGACGCCGATGATGACGTGGGACACCTTCGCCCGGGAAGCGGTGGCCCCTCCGATGAGGACTGCCGCCACGGCGGGGAAGGCCATCATCAGGGGCGCCGTGTAGAGCTGGGCGTACCCGTAGCTCTGGGAGTAGACGATGATGCCGATGGCGCCGAGGATAGTGGAAACCACGTTTGCCAGCACCCGGTTCCGGTCGATGTCAAGGCCGGCGGCCTGGGCGAATTTCGGGTTGATGCCCCCGGCGGAAATGGCGATCCCGAGCTTCGACCGGAAGAAGAGCCAGACAAGAAAGGCGAAGAAGGCGAAGGTGAGAAGAAGGCCCGTGGGAACGATCACCTCGCCCACGGTGAACAGAAGGAAGTTGTTGAGGATCTGGGCTCCGCCCACAGCGTCGAGCTGGATGGTCTCCCGGAGTCCCTTGCCGATGAACCAGCCCATCTTGGGGTTGCGGAAGGGGATCATGAGCCACGCCAGGCACATGAGGGCAACGATGGAAAAGCCCGTATAGGTGGCGATGGTCATCTCGGAACCCTTGACGGCGTTCATCAGCTTGCCGTACCCGTAGCCGACAACGGCCGCGAGGGGTATCGCGAGGGCGAAGGACGACAGGAGCCAGGTCATCCCCGTCAGGTCCATCTCGATGGCCGTGACGAGGCCCAGCAGGCCGCAGACGATCCCGATGGGAAGGGCGAAGTTCGGTCCCGTGCCCGACTGGATGGCGGGCACCATGGCGAGGACGAGGATGCCGTTCATTCCTGCCCGCTTGATGGTGTCGCTCACGAGGGTGGACATGGAGATCCCCACGAAATGGCCGGCGACCAGGGTGAGTACCCAGAAGACGGCGATGATCACCGTGGGGAGGCCGATATCACCCAGCAGGCTCCGGGAGGCCCGTGAAAGGTTGTTTCCGTTTCCGTTCATCTCAGCCATGATCGGCACTCCTCTCAGG
>JAGPFL010000033.1 GCA_018056545.1 Syntrophobacterales bacterium | reverse complement strand
GGATACCCGCCCGGTCCTGAGGAGGAGCTTGTCCCCCCCGGCCAGATCGTTGAGGAGGCAGTAGCCGCTCAGCATATCGAGACAGTTGTGCCGGCCGATATCCTCCCTCACCGCCAGCAATCCGGCGGCATCGGCCAGGGCGGCGCTATGGGTCCCCCGGGAGAGGCGGTGCAGGGAAGCGGCGGAAGTCAGTTCATCCAAAAGGGTGAAGATTCGGTCCGGGGAGATCTTCTCCCGTGCTGCGGACAACGGCATCGGCGACCTTCTATTCCGACCGCCGCCGGGGGTCCGGGTGCCGCCGGCGGCAACCACCGTTTCCCCCGCCGGCACCGGGGCGGCAAGGTTTGCCGGCCCGGTGCGGACAAAGACCGCCCCGGCGTCGCTGTCCGTCCCTAAGCTCTCAAGATCCCGGCGGGAAGCAAGCAGCCCCTCCGAACGTAGCCAGCCCACCGCCAGTTCCTCCGGGTAAAGACCACCGCAGGCGATGGTGGCCCGCCGCTCGCCGTTGAGGTAAACCTCGAGAAACGTCTCACGGACCACCGGCGCCGCCGTGCGGCGCCAGGTCCCCTCTTCCCAGACAAGGGCCGAGCAGCGGACGATCCCCGGGCGGACCTGAAGGCGGCGGGCGCTCATCTTTTCTCCCGGAGGATCCGGTGATCCCCTGAACGCACCGTCAGCTTCACGAAATCGAAATATTCCATCAGGGGGATGATGAATTTCCGGCTCAGACCGGTAAGTTCCTTGAAGCTGGCCGGCGTGGCCTGGCCGTCCCGGAGGAGGAGTCGCCGGTAGTCCTCCTGAAACCGGTCCAAAACCTCCCGGTGATAGTAAAGATCCTCATTGATCTTGACCAGGGAGTTCTCCCGGAGGAGGATGGCCAGGACGTCCTCCACGTCCCTTTGCCGACCGGGGAACCGGCCGAGCGCCTCCCTCACCGTCGGCGGGGCCAGACCGGCCTGAAGGTAGAGATCCAGGAGCCGTTCCCGAATCATCCCCAGTTCCTCCTGGAGATGAACCCGATGTTCCGGCAGGCGGAGCGCCTCTTTTTCCAGGACAAGCTTTCCCGCCTTTTCCAGGTCCTTCAGGGCCCTGTTGAAAAGCCGTATCGGGAGGAAGGAGCCGATGGTCATGCGCAGCTCCTCCTTCTGCACCCCTTCCCGCAGCGGGTGCCGCTCATGATAGACCCGCAGCTCCGCCAGGGTCTGCTGCTGCAGGGCCGCATAAACCTCCGCCGCCACGATCTGGAGGCTGTCCGAATCCAGGAGCACGGCCCGTCGGGAAGAGATCATTGTCTCGACGATCTTCCGCAAATGTTTTTCCCCCAGTCCCGTCCGCATGATCAGCCGGGCAAGGCCGATGCCTTCATAGCCGGCCCGGGCGGTGATCACGGCGACCCGCTCGGCGTCGGCGCCCCGATCCAAAAGGCGGCATTCCTCCATCACCGCCGCCTGCAACCGTTTGTGCTTCCGGGGCAGGGAATCGAGGACCGTCCCGCCGCCGACGGTGGTGATGGGCGAGTAGCTCCGGACGACGAAGTGATCCGTCGCCATGACCACCACCGGTTCCTCGAAGAGGAGCTGCCCGTAAACCATCTCCCCGGGACGGAGTTCTTCCCTATCCAGGAGGATGATCCGGCCGATGGTCTCCCGGGTGCCCACGTGAAAGCGTAGCAGACTTCTGTTTTTCAGTGCCTTGTCGTTGCTCTTCAGGTAGGTGAGAGCCACATCGAGGCGTCGGGAAGGCGCCAGGGTACCCGGCCGTGCCATCACCTCCCCGCGCTCCACAGCCGCCCGCTCCACTCCCTGGAGGTTGATCGCCGTTCGCTGCCCCGCGGACGCCTTTTCCACCCCCTCGTTGTGCACCTGGATCGTCCTGATCCGGGCCCGCAAACCGGAAGGGAGAACCTCGATCTCCTCCCCCACGGCGATGTGGCCGGAAATAATCGTCCCCGTTACCACCGTGCCGAAACCCTTCATGGTGAAGACCCGGTCCACGGGCAGACGGAAAACGCCGTGATCCCCCTTTTCCTCCACCTCCGCCGCCAGGACATCGAGGGACGTCACCAGTTCCGGCAAGCCGTCCCCGGTCACGGACGAAACTGGGATCACGGGCGCCTCGGCCAGGAAGGTATCCTGGAGATATTCATGGATATCGTCCAGGACCAGGGCCAGCCAGTCCTCGTCCACCATATCGGTTTTGGTGACCGCAACGAGCCCTTTCCTGACTCCCAGCAGGGTGCAGATGTGGAGGTGCTCCCGGGTCTGGGGCATCACCCCCTCGTCGGCGGCGATGACCAGCAAGAGCAGATCCACGCCGGAGGCCCCGGCCACCATGTTCTTGATGAACCGTTCGTGCCCCGGAACATCCACGATCCCCAGGGTGAGGCCGCCGGGCAGCCGCAGCGAGGCGAAGCCCAGCTCGATGGTGATGCCCCGCTCCTTCTCCTCCTTGAGACGGTCCGTGTCGATGCCCGTCAGGGCCTTGACCAGAGAGGTCTTCCCGTGATCCACATGTCCGGCGGTGCCGAGGATGATATGCTTCATACGCCATCCATATTCCTGATTCCTGGCCGGGAGATAACAGAAAAGGCATACGCGGTCAAATGCTTATTCCCCTTTTCACCGGGACGGCGAAGCCTATCAGGTAAAACGTCGCTCCGGCGCAAGCCGGCGGCGAATTGCAGCGGCCGCCCCGTTGACCAAAAAACAAAAAATTTCATTTCTCCGGTTGAAAGAAACGGCACAATCAAGGACCGATATTGCTTATTGTTTAAGTTTACTGTAAAATGGTTACATATAAACTTGGCGTTGTCGCGACATAAGGAAATTACCCCCCGGGAGAGCCGGAGGTTTTTTGCCCACGGGAAAAGGAGGAAAGACCGATGGGAAACGACAAACCCAAACTTCCGGACATGTTCTGGAAATGCAGCAACTGCGGGAATACGCTTCAGGTGGAGAAACCTCCCCGGGATTGCCCGGCCTGCGGGCAGCAGTGTCAGTTTCTGAACGTGACCTGTTATACGCCGGATTGCGGTTTTACAGGCATTGATCCGCGCCTGAAGTGACATTATCTTACGAAAAAACAAGAGGAGGAGAGCATGAGCAAATCGATCAAGGGAAGCAAGACGGAAAAGAACCTGCTGGCGGCCTTCGCCGGAGAGTCCCAGGCCCGGATGCGTTACACCTATTTCGCCAGCGCCGCCCGCAAGGAGGGATACGAACAGATCGCCAATATCTTCATGGAAACGGCGGAGAACGAAAAGGAGCACGCCAAGGTCTTCTTCAAGCATCTGGAGGGGGGCGAGGTGGAGATCACCGCCGCCTATCCCGCCGGCGTGATCGCCGATACGAAGACGAACCTCGAAGCGGCGGCGGCAGGGGAGCAGATGGAATGGACGGCGATCTATTCCGATTTCGCCGCCATCGCCAAGAAAGAGGGCTATCCCGAGGTGGCCCGCTCCTTCGAACAGATCGCCAAGGTGGAAAAATTCCACGAGAGCCGTTATCGGGCCCTGATCGCCAACATCGCCAAGGGCGAGGTTTTCAAGAGGAAACAAAAGGTCAAGTGGCACTGTATCAATTGCGGTTACGTCCATGAAGGGACCTCCGCTCCGAAGAACTGCCCGGCCTGTCTCCACCCCCAGTCCTACTACGAGCTGCTGGCGGAGAATTTCTGATCCCGGTCATGAAAAGTTACCGCCACGAACTCTGGTTTAACCTGCCCCAGCGGCGCGGGTTCGTCAATATCACCCCTCAGGTCCGGCAATGCCTGCGGGAGAGCGGGATCACCGAGGGGTTGATATTGATAAACGCCATGCACATCACCGCCTCGGTTTTCATCAACGACGACGAGGCGGGGCTCCACGCCGACTATGAGGAATGGCTGGAAGGGCTTGCCCCCCACGCCCCCACGTCCCGTTACCGTCACAATCGCACGGGGGAGGACAACGGCGACGCCCACCTGAAACGACAGGTCATGGGCCGGGAGGTGGTTGTGGCCGTCACGGCGGGGGAACTGGATTTCGGCCCTTGGGAGCAGATCTTTTACGGGGAGTTCGACGGCCGCAGACCCAAGCGGGTACTGGTCAAGATCATCGGCGAGTAGAGGCGGCGTCACAAAACTCTGCGCCTGGTTTATGGCGCTTTCGCTGTCCTGCCATACCAGATACGGAGGGGTAAACGGTTCCGCCCGCTCCCGGAACGGAGGAGGTCGCCATGAAGCGTGTCAAGTTGATATTGGCCGGCGGGTTGGCCCTGCTGTTTATCGTGTCGATATTATCGTTCCTTCTCGTTCCCCCCCTGGCCAAACCCCTGCTGATCAAGAAGCTCGGCGACGTCCTGCACCGGCCGGTGGCCGTGGAAGGGTTGTCTTTCAATCCCGCCACCCTGGCGGTAAGCCTGCGCGGGATGGTCATCGGCGAGCGGGAAGGAAAGGAAGTCCTCTTCGCCCTGGAGGAAATGCGGCTCAATGTGGCCGTCTTGCCTTCCCTGTTCCGGCGGGCGGTGATTCTCGACGAGGTCTTCGTGTCCGGCCCCCATCTACGGATCGTCCGGTTCGCCGACGGCAGCTATAATTTCTCCGATCTCATCCCGAAGGATGACAAAAAGAAGGAAGAGGAAACCGGCAAGGAACCGACGAGGTTCTCCGTCAACAATATCCGGATCCGCGGCGGCAGCATCGACTTCGACGACCGCCCTCACGGGACGCAACACCGGCTCCGGGAGCTGTTCCTGGACATCCCCTTTATCTCCAACCTGGACTATCACGCCAAAAGCTACGTGGAACCCCGGTTTTCCGCCCTGATCAACGATGGCCGCTATGTCCTCCAAGGTAAATCCCTCCCCTTTTCCGCTTCCCGGGAGACGGACCTCGATCTGGAAATTAAGGACCTGGACATCCCCCATTATCTGGCCTACGTCCCGCTGAAGACCGCCTTTCGCCTTACCGGGGCCAAATTGGACGCCAAACTGGCGGTGCGTTTTCTCAACCCTCCCCAGGGAAAGCCGACCATCCGGATCACCGGCCGCCTGGACCTGAGAGAGGTGATCATGGACGATCTGAAGCGGCAGCCCCTGGTCCGTCTGCCCAGACTCGAAGTGGTGATAACCGCCCTGGAACCCCTGACGCCCCTGGTTCATCTGGCGGCGGTCAACCTGACCAAGCCGGAGTTCTTCGTGAGAAGGGACCGAGGGGGAACCCTTCAAATGTCCGGGCTGTTCCCCGAGGAAAAGCGGCCGCCGGAAAAAGGGGCGGACCAGACCAAGGGGAAAGGGAAAGACAGGGGCAAAAGCAAAGACAAAGGGGTGGAGAACAAACCGCAGGTACAGGTCGACCGGTTGAACATCGACGGCGGCGCCGTCGCCATCCTCGACGAAGCGGCCCCGGCGGGCAAGGCAAAGATCGCCCTAAATCCTGTCCATCTCATGCTGGAGGGTTTTTCCCTGGCCCGGGGAAGCAAGTCTCTGCTGGATATGAACCTCACCGTAGACCGGAAAGGCACGGTCGCCGTCAAGGGACCGATCGTCCTGGACCCCTTGGACTTGCACCTGGAGATGGCCGTAAGGCAGCTCCCCATCAGGTCCTTTCAACCCTATTTCGCCGACAAGGCGCGCCTCGATATCGTCCGGGGCAGTATCTCCGCCACGGGCAAGCTGGTTGCCGCCGCGGAGAAGCAGGGTCCCCCCCGGGTAAATTACCAAGGTCAACTGGCCGTGGCCGACTTCAACTCCCGGGACCAGACCTTCGGCAACGACTTCGTTAAATGGCGGATGCTCTCCTTTGACGGCATCGACGCCCAGTCCCGTCCCTTCCGCCTCCATGTAAGCCAGGTGGGGCTCCGGGACTATTTTGCCCGGGTGATCATCACCGCCGACGGTTCCCTCAACCTCCGGCATCTGGCCGCCGGGGGTAAAGAGGCGGCACCGACCGGAACCCCGGCAGCCGCCGGAAAGGGGACGCCAGTCCCCCCCGCGTCACCGACGGCCGCCGACCCCCCTCCCGTCCGCGCGGAGGCAACGGCAAGCCCCGCACCCTTCCGGGACATCAAGATCGGACGGGTGGTTCTGGACCGGGGCGCCATCGACTTCACCGACAATTTCATCAAACCCAATTTCTCCGCCCGGATGCGCAACATGACGGGAAGCGTCACCGGTCTGTCTTCGGAGGAGATCACCCGGGCGGCGGTGGATATCCGGGGGAATCTCGAGCGGGGCTCCGACATCCTGATCAGCGGACGGATGAATCCCTTGAGTCAGCGCCAGTACGCCGACATTGCCATGCGGTTCAAAGACATCGAATTGAGCCCCGCGACGCCCTATGCGAGCAAATACCTGGGGCATCCGATTCTGAAGGGAAAATTGACCTTCGATGTTTCCTACCTGGTAGAGCAGGGAAAACTCAACGCCGGCCACAAGATCTTCATTGATCAGTTGACCCTGGGTGAACGGGTGGACAGTCCCGATGCCATCAAGGCCCCGGTCTCCCTGGGGGTCTCCCTCCTCAAGGACCGCCACGGACAGATCAACCTGGACATCCCCGTCACGGGCAGTCTGGACGATCCGGAATTCTCCATCTGGCCGATTGTCTGGCAGGTCATCGTCAACATCTTCGCCAAGGCCCTGACCGCCCCCTTCGCGCTGCTGGCCTCCCTGGGCGGCAGCGGGGAGGAATTGAGCTACATCGAATTCGAGCCGGGCAGCGCGGCGTTGAACGCCGCGGCGCTCACCAAGATCGCCACCGTGGCCAAGGCGCTCTACGAGAAGCCCCAAGTCCGGATGGAAATCGAGGGGCATGTGGACCCGGCGGCAGATCGTGAAGGATTGAAGAAGCGGCTGTTGGAAAGGAAGATAAAGGAGCGCAAGCTCGACGAACTTATCGAGGCGGGGAAACCGGCCGTGCCTGTGAACAGGGTCACGATCTCTCCCGGCGAATATGAAAAATATCTTGGCCGGGTTTACGACGAAACCCGGATCCCGGACAAACCGAGAAATGTCATCGGGATGGCGAAACGCTTGCCCCCCGCCGAGATGGAACGGCTGCTCCTGAAGCATACCGAAGTGACGGACGGCGATCTCCGGCAGTTGGCCCAGCGCCGCGCCGAGGGTGTAAAGGGAGAACTCCTCAAATCCGGGCAGGTGGAACCGGGACGGATCTTCCTCGTTTCCGCCCAGCGTCTGGCCCCGGAAAAAAAGGAGAAGCTCCGGGACAGCCGTGTCGATTTCCGCCTCAAATGACGGCCCCCCGAGCGGATAGATATCAATACCTCACCGGGGCGATGTCACGTGTCAAGGTAATGGTGGGAAAGGACTGCCAACAAAGGAAATGCCCTTGATCCATGCCGCCGGCAATGGTATGGAGAACAGGCGGTTCGTCCCGCCCAGAAGACCACGAAAGGCAAGGATATGAGCGGCTTTTGCCTCGCCACCTACAACGTCAATTCCCTGCGTTCCCGCCTTCATATCTTGATTCCCTGGCTTCGGGAAAACCGGCCCGATGTTCTCTGCCTCCAGGAAACCAAGGTGGGAGACGACAAGTTTCCCCGGGAGGAATTCACCGCCGCGGGCTATCATGTGGTTTTTCGAGGCGATCGCCATTACAACGGGGTAGCCGTGGCTTCCCTAGCGAAACCGGAAGCCGTCGCCTGCGGCCTGGACGACGGGGAGGCGCCGGATGAGGACCGGCTTCTCCGGGTGGATTTTCCCGGCTTCAGTGTCGTCAACACCTACGTTCCCCAGGGTCGGGAACGGGGAACCCCTCATTTCGCCTACAAACTGGCATGGTTCGCCCGGCTGGGAGACTACTTCCGCCGCTCCTTCGCACCGAACGACCCGTTGATCTGGTGCGGCGATCTCAATGTCGCCCCGGAGGATATCGACGTTCACGATCCCCAACGCCTGAAAGGTCACGTCTGTTTCACCCCTGAGGTGTGGGAGGCCTTCGCCCGGGTCAAGGACTGGGGTTTCATCGACGTCTTTCGCCGCCACCATCCCGGGGAAACCCGGCAATACACCTTCTTCGACTATCGCGTCCCCAAAGCCGTGGAACGCAAACTGGGCTGGCGGGTGGACCACATCCTGGCCACGGCCCCCTTGGCGGAAAGATCCCGGCAATGCCGCATCGACATGGCCCCCCGCCTGGCGGCGAAACCCTCGGATCATACCGTCTTGCTGGCGGAATTCCAATGACGGGGGATCCCGGCGCCGCCTGTTTCCGGCGAGGGATACCTGGAATAAACAAACCATCGAGGAGAAACCATCATGGATCAGATCGGGGAGACGAAGCAGATCAATGCGGCCATCCGGGACACATTTACCCGGATTGAAGCGTCCCTCCCTGAGGGAGGGGACATCGCCGCCCTTTTCACCTACGTCCTGCGGGAGTTGCAGGAATCCTTCGCCATTCCCTTCGTTTGGCTCTCGTTGATCAAAAGGCCGGAAACGGAGGGCTGGTCCGAGACGATCATCAAATCCCCCTTTCTCAAAGACCGCCTCAACCAAATCGACGCCGACGTCTTTGCGGAACTCGCCGCTGGGGGAACCTCCCCCATCCTGGCCAACGGGGATCTGAAACCCTTCTACAAGCTCCTCCCCCAGAACAACAAGTACTTCATCAAATCTATCGCCGTCGCCCCTCTGACCCCGCACGGATCCCCCGTGGGCAGCCTGAACTTCGGGGACGCCTCCCCGGCGCGCTATCATGCCGAGATGGACTCCTCCCTTTTGGCCCACCTGGTCGGCGCGGTTTCCAAACGTCTCGAAGGGGCGCTCCCTATGGGCGATTGAATCCCTTCACATGAACCTTCCATCCCCTTCAAGAGGGAGGGAGGGTCGAAATTTACCATGAAAGGCCTTTTCCCTGCTTCGTGATGCTCCCCGATACGCGATTGTTCTTCCACGATGTCGTCGAGCTTCGCTTTCGACCCATTTTGAAGGCAGGCCATCATGAAGGCCCCACCCCGTCAGCAGGGACCGGTTTGCTTCCCCTTCAGGGTCAGGATGCAGCCCGCCACCACGATCATGACCAGGATGTCGGCCCGCCAGACGAAGGTGTAGGAACCGAAGGCATCATAGATCATTCCCGCCAGGAAGGGCCCTACCCCGCCTCCGATCCCGAGGAACAGGGTAATGAAGCCGTAGATGGAACCCAGGGCGTCGCGGCCGAAACGGTCGGCCAAGAGGATGGGCATCATGGGGGCCAGGGCGCCGTAGCCGAAGCCGAAGACCACGGCGTAGAAGAACAGCCCCCGGGCCGAGGCCACCTGCAGGAGTACCACCAGCCCGGCCAGCATGAAGGACATGCCCAGGAAAGAGGCGTATTTCGGATCCCGGAGCCGGTCGCTGAGCCAGCCGAAAAAGAACTGGCCGGCAAAACCCGCCAGCCCCAGCGCGGCCAGGGAAGACGCCGCCGTCACCTCGCCGATCCCCTGATCGATGGCAAAGGCCACCTGGTGCACGAAAACGCTCATCAGCACCATTACCGCCAGGCCGAAAGAGGCGGCCAGGGTCTGAAACCGGCGGTCCCGGATCATCGCTCCGAAACCGATCCGCACCGGCGCCGGGGGGGCGGAGATCCTGACGACCAGGTCGGGATTCGCCTCGCCGTCCGGGAGGAGACCGTGATCCTCCGGTCGCAGTTTACGCAGGAAAACTTGGGAGAGGCTGACACCGACAAGCAGGGCGATGAGCCCCAAGACGATGAACCCGGTCCGCCAGTCGAAATGTTTGACGATGATGCCCGCCAGGGGCGTCAGGGAGATGGTGCCGAAACTCACCCCCATGGTGGCAATGCCGATCGCCGTCCCCCGCTTCCGGATGAACCACTTCCCCACGGAGGAATTGACGGTTACCACCCCCAACCCCGCGGAGCCCACCCCCAGCAGGAGCCCATAGACGAGATAGAGCTGCCAAGGAGTCCGTACCTGGGCCGTAAGCAGGAATCCCAGGGCGGCAACGACGGCCCCGCCCGTGACGATCCAGCGCGGGGCGATGCGGTCCGCCATTCTCCCCGTCACCACGGCGCAGGCGGAATAGATCAACATGTTCAGAGAGGCCCCCAGGGAAATTACCGACCGGGACCAGCCGTATTCCATCGCCAGGGGTTTGACGAAAACCCCGAAACAGTAACGGCTTCCGTAGTTGATCGCCAGGATGAAAAAGGCCGCCCCGACGATGTACCAGCCCCAAAAGACGGCGGCACGTGTTCTTTTCTGCATCGTTTAACCCAAGCCTCTGCCCGATAATGTCGGCGGCGTTACTTAAGACGAATCCGCCTTTCTGTCAACATATTACGCCTGAGCAGGCGGTAGGCGGCCCGGCGGCAATCCGCAAGCTCCTTGGGGAAAGGACAGCGGGGGGCACATGAAGAGAATCCCATATCGTCCGCCGCCCGGTTGGAAAAGACAGACCTGATTTGTTCTCCGTACTTCTGTCGTATGCCTCCGGGCTGCACTCCTCCTTTACCTAACAAGGGCACCTGTGATAGAAGCGGTCATGCAAAAACATCTGGCCCGAGAAAAAACCACCACCCACCACCACCGCCCGGTAAGACCCCACCTCCGCCACCGTCCCCGGATGCACCCCGAAGCGGAGCCGGTGTTGAAAAACATCTTCGCCCGCATCGGCCGCCCCGCTCCGCGACCCTTTCAACCCGACCCCTTTCAGCTTCACGCCCTGGAGGCGATCCGGACGGGGGACTGCATCGTTACCGCCCCCACCGGCGCCGGCAAGACCTGGATCGCCGAGGAGGCGATCCGCATTATCACCCAGGGGGGAGGAAGGTGCTGGTATGCCTCGCCCCTCAAGGCCCTGAGCAACTCCAAATGGACGGAATTCGGCCAGCTCTTCGGCGCCGACCGGGTGGGTATCCTCACCGGCGACCTGAAGGACAATCCCGACGCGCCGATCATCGTGGGCACCACGGAGATCCTCCGCAATCAGCTCTACGACGCCATGCACCGGGGCGAGGACCTGAACTGCGAGCTGGTGATCCTCGACGAGGCCCATTACCTGGGAGACCGCGACCGGGGGGTAGTCTGGGAAGAGATCATGATCTACCTGCCCGTCCGGATCAATCTGCTGCTCCTGTCCGCCACCATCGGCAACGCCGGAGAGATCGCCGCCTGGCTGACCGGGTTGCGCCGGAAGACCTGCGAGGTGATCGCCGCCACCAAACGGCCCGTGCCTCTCTATCCCCTGTTTCTGCACCCCACGGGACGGCTCCTCCCCTTTCTGGAAAAGGATCGTCTTTACGGCCGGATCACCGCGTATATGGAGGCCGAGGGGCAGCAGGGGAAGAAACGACACGAGCCCTTCCCCCGTTTCGGGGAAATCATCGAGGTCTTGAGGACCTTCCAGCTCCTGCCGGCCATATTTTTTCTCAAATCCCGCGCCGAATGCGACGGGGCGCTGAAGACCTGCCATAGCGTCCGCCCCGAAGGGGAATACGACGATGCCTTCCATTACGAACTGGACGATCTTCTGGCCCGGTTTCCGTTCCTGGAGGGGCATCGCCAGCTCCCCGTTATGGAACGGAGCCGGGTGGCCGCCCATCACGGCGGTCAACTGCCCGCCTGGAAATATTTGGTGGAAACCATGATGAAGAAAGGGCATCTCGATGCCATCTTCGCCACCTCCACCGTAGCCGCCGGGGTCAACTATCCCGCCCGAACCATCGTGCTGTTTAACTCCGATCTGTTTAACGGGCACGAATTCAGTCCCCTGACGGGCACGGAATTCCACCAGATGACGGGACGGGCCGGCCGCCGGGGGCTGGACAAGATCGGTTTTCTCCTCATCGTCCCCGGCCGGTTTATGGACCCGGTTCATGTCCGGAACCTCCTCTTCCGGAAAGCGGAAGAAATCGAGAGTCAGCTTCGGAACGACTTTTCCATGGTTCTCAATCTCCTCCTCTCCCAGACGCCGGAGGGAATCCGGGAGATCTTCACCAATTCCCTGGCCGCCTATCAACGTTCCCGACGCCGGAAACGCCCGGCGGAGGAAACGGGCGCCGCCCTCTGGAACGATTTCCGCAGGTATCTGGATTTCCTGCGGGCGGAGGGCTTCGTAGACCAGGAGGACCGGCTTACCGAAAGCGGGATCTGGGCCTCCCGTCTGCGCCTCGATCAGCCCCTCCTCATCGGCGAGTGTATCAAACAACAGGCCTTCCCCAATGATCCGGCACTCATGGCGGCCGTGATCGCCCCCTTCGTTTACGACGGGGATCAGGAAATTCTCATGAAAGACCGGCGCCGGCGCTTTCGGAAACTGACCGAGGCCTGCCGCCGCATGGCCGCCACGGTCCGGCCCCTCCTCCGGCGCCTGGAGGAGGCGGGTTTCCCCACCCGGCACCTCTATTTCTGGACGTCCTGGGTAATCTACGAGTGGGCCGGCGGCGGTGACTGGGACGAGATTATTTCCCGGTTCGGCATCGCCGACGGCGACATGGCCATGCTGGTCCTGAGGACGGCGGACAATCTGCGGCAGATCATGTCCCTCCGGGACACCCATCCGGAAATCGCCGCCCGGGCCGAGGCGGCCCGGGCCGCCATCCTGCGGGAACCGGTCACCTTCGAGTGAAAAACCGCCCTGCTTACCTTTCGTCTCTCGTCCGCCGGCAGCAAGGCATTTCCCCTTCCTCATCCGTCTTGAGTCCGCAATTTACTGCTTGACATTTCTTGAAGCTAAAGGATATAAGCCCAAATTCTTCTCATCATGCATACGACGTCCCCATCGTCTAGTGGCCTAGGACACCGGCCTTTCACGCCAGTAACCGGGGTTCGACTCCCCGTGGGGACGCCAGAATAAAAACAAGGGGTTAGAAAGAAATTTCGGCCCCTTGTTTCTTTTTTTGAAATTCATTTCCAACCCTATTTCCAACCTTCCGATAGGGGACTGCTTCCTGGTCAACCCCAGGTGGCAAGGGTGCCGGGGGGAAGGGAAGGTAGTTGTGCATTGTCGGTTTTCCTGGGGGAACCGACATAGACCTTATGATCGTAAGTTCCCTTGGGTGAACCTACGATCGGCGGTTCATATTTTGGCGGGTTAGCCTTCAGCAGTTCCCCCAGCTTCGCCTCGGCGTAGATGACGGCCTGCCCGGCGTCCTGGCCTGCTCCACCCTCTCCGGATTCGCGGCGATGGTTTGGGCCTGGTGGGATGTCCGCTTGTCTATGCCGGGGGGAAGGGAATTGTCCCTGTGAGGCCTATTGGTTCCCCTAACTGAACCCATAGTATATTTTGGTGGGTTAGCCTTCAGCAGCTCCCCCAGCTTGGCCTTGCTTTTTCATTCCTCAGGTTTCTGGATTATCTTTAAAGGTGGCTTCCCCGGCCCATATATGCCGGAACCCGCCCGTTTCGCCCTCTCCTTCACCTCCTCTTTTCCGCTCACCTCGCCTTTTCGAACATGGCAATAAGGGGCGGCTAATGATGCCGCCCTTAGACGGATGTTTACGTCCAGACTTTCATCCCTCATTACCTGTAACAGAAATTCAAGGGGCGTTAGACGTTCCATATAAGCATCGCCTTTCAGATACACCGCATTGCTTTTGGACTTTGATCCTTTTGGGCGTCCTGCCCCTGGCCTGTATCCACCACTCGGCATTTTAACTTAACCTCCTTTTGCTTTCCGTGCCGTTGATCCGTGCCGTTGATTAAAAAACAAGAACGGGATTCATTCTCCGCATGGGTGCCCGCGCGGTTTCCGGGTCGCCCAGGTCCCTGAAGTTTTGACCACCCCCCGGTGATCTTCATAACAACCGCCATGCCATGCCGATGATAAGCCCCAATGTCACCCCGCCGATGAAATTGAATAAATCAACCTTTGCCATGATGTCCCCCTTGTGGTTTATTTATCAGTAGTGCTTCGCCATCAGTCAACCCGCCGTCAATGGTCATGATACAGAATCGCTCAAACCGTTCTTCCGTTCCGAATAGTCCGGCGACAACCCAGGACCGAAGGTCAAGCCCATTCAACCGCGCTTCGCTCTGGTCTTTTCCGCCGATACAAGGCCAGCGCCGAACCTTGCCGCCGTAGGTATCAAGCCAAAAAGACCATGCCGCCTTTGCCCCGGCCTCATCGCCATCGAGCGAAACGAGAATGACCGCCGCCGTTGTCAATAGCTCGTGGGTGATCCGGTCCGGTTTCGCCGTTGCCGTTCCCAGCGCCACAAGCCCAGCCAGGTCGCCCGCCTCTTGACTCAGTAACAGCCCGTCAAGTTCACTCTCGACTATGACAACCGCCGCCCGGTCAGAATTGAGAATCATCGGCCCGGCACTCGATCCGCTTACGACAACATACCGTGGCCCGCCGCCCGGATCATTGCGCCTGATCCGCAGTCGGTGGACAGCGCCCCCGACAATGTGAGGAATGACAAGCCCCGCCGGTATCCATTGACGGCGCTCGGTGCCGTCCTCTCGATGTGCCGCTGGAAGCCCCCAGGATGCCCGTGGTTCGTATTTGTCGGCCAGGTTAAGCCAGGGCCAGCCGCCCGGATTGTCGCGTCTTGTAGGCCCTTTTCGTTGCGTAGCCATGCCCTCATCAGTGCGCCCGCCGGTGTCCACAAAAGATCAATTGCATCGTCAAGAAAGCCCCGTGCCTTTTCCTGCCATGCCTCCGGCGGTGCCGTTGTTTCCCGTGGCGTCCATGCCGCCGCCGGTGCCGGTCGCGCCCCAGGTGATCGCGGCCCCGGATCGTGGCCCAGGATCGCGCAGGCTTCGGCAAAGGAAAGGTTTCGGTAGTCCCGAAGGTATTGGATCGCGTCGCCGGACGTGCCGCAACCTCTGCACCAATAGCGTCCGCCTCGATCTTCCGGCCATAACCGGAAGCGATCATTGCCCCCGCAAAAAGGACAGGCCCCGGCATACTCGCCGCCGTTCGTAATGGCGACTTTCCGAAGGGTGCCGCCGTCGCTGTGTATCAGGTCAAGAAGGTTCACGTCGCTATTTCCTTTAAGTGTTGGTGAAGTTCACCTCGGAAAACTTTGCCAACATTTAGGGAACGATCTGCTCCCGTAGGCGTCACGCCAAAGCGGCATACCCAATCCCGCCCGCCGGACCCAAGACCGAAACGACAGACCTTTATTTTGCCTGCGCGTTCCAGTTCCAACATGGCCCGGTTAAGCGCGTTATATTCAGCCCTCGTAAATGTCAGCCCCAAAAGCTCGCGAATAGTGAAGAAATCCCGAAACTTAAGTCCCAACAAGATCATCCGTTGCCATTTCCCCAGCCCCTTACTCATTGCATATTCCTTTCAAAGTGCTTGTAATCGTTCATAAAAGATGTTGATGCCCGCCATAATGTCGCCATTCCCCCCTCGGTCCGGGTGATACTGCCGCGCCAGGTCCCAATAAATCGCCTTGATCCGGTCCCGGTTCTGGCTCGTGATCGCCATTTCTTCATGACACCCCCAGGATCGAAATGAAATTTCCCGATGGACGGCGCTCAATAGCGGTTCCCGAAGGTCAACTGAACGAATCAGCCAATCAAGGTATGAATCAGGAAGCTCTTCAAGTTCTCGACCTCGGAATTTACCAAATGGCATGAGCATCGCTCAACCCCCCCAAAAAATCTATGACGGGTTGACCTTCCCATAACTTCCCATGACGGGTATGACGGCATTTTCATGAAACTTCCCTATAGAAAGCCATTTTGTGTTTAGAAAAGTTTACTGATTTTGCCGTCAACCCGTCATAACCCGTCATGCCACCAGCCCGATCCTCAGGTAAAATTTGCCGTTCATGTCTTTGCCCGAGTCAAAAAGTTCTCCAACGTAGCGCCCGAATTTTGCACCCGTCATCGGCCTTTCGCCGTTTCCCTCGGTCCATTCTCGGTATGCCGCATAAAGCGTTGCGGCCCGGACGCTAAGGGTCGGCCCTTCGTTGCATCGCTCCGCAATAAATTGTTTTATAGTGTCTTCTTCATCTTGATACTCCCGCGTCGCCGCCCGGACGCACTCCGGCGGGTTTAGCCCTTGTCGCTGCCATTCCAAACAGCCAGAAACAAGCCAGGCCAGGATTCCCGGCCTTTCTGCCTTCAGCTTTTCGGCAAGTGCCAAGTCGGCCTTACGCTCGTTTTGCTTTTCAGGGTTCGGGTCGATGACAAAAGTCGTATTAAAGGGGATCAACAAGACGCGCCTCCATAGCGCCTGGTCTTGTGCGTCGGCTCGTGGTCTGTGATTCGTCAAGAGGAATAGCTTGTGGGTCGGTCGGAAGGTGACTTGTCGCGCCGCATACGGTGCCCGACCTGTGAGAAGATCGCCGCCGGTGAACAGCTTCACCTTGCCTGCATTAAGTCGCCGACTTTCGTTTATTTCCGATAACCAAGCAAGCCGCCGCCCCCGAAGGTGTAGCAAGTCACTTGACGGCCCGCCGGATTGCCGCGTAAAACGGCTCTCAAGAAGCATCTCGGCTTCAACCGGCCCGGAAAGGTCCGGCCCCAGGGTGTCGGCAACCGCTTGCAGAAAGACGGTTTTCCCGTTTCGGCCCTGGCCCCACAATATCGGCAAAACGGCTTCCGTCGTTTTCCCGGTGATCGCATACCCCAGAAGTCGGTTCATGAAAGATACAAGCTCGGTGTCTCCTCCAAAAATGCCTTGTAAACAGGCGTCCCAAACCGCCCGCGGTGCGTCCATGCCTTCCCAGGGTGTCGGTGCGAAAGATCGGAAATAGTCGGAAGGGTTGCCGGTGCGGAAATTGCCGGTGCGAAGGTCAATTACTCCATTGGCAACAGGCAAGGCCCAGGGGTCCGCGTCCCATTCATCGCCGCTGATCCCCAGGGTGTCGGCACCAGCCCGTGCAAGATGTAAGACCGCCTGCTTCCTTCGAATGGTTTGCAAGTCGCGGATTCGCCGTGCAAGCTGGTTTTCCAGCGCCTTCGCCTGGCTCGCCGCCTCTGTCTGCCCGGCCTTCTCTGCCGCCGCCCGCCGCCATGCTTGCCGCTTCATTTCGGTGAAATAAAGCTCGACTATGTCCGCAACCCCGGCAAGTGCCTGCTCCATCGTGTCCGGTTCCCAATGGTGGCCAGCCCAGACGAACCATTGCCCCGCCGCGTGGTCAAAAATGAATCGGTCGCGGTGCAAACGAATATAAAGCCAGGCGTCGCCGTCCTCATTCCGCTGTAACGCGTCCAGAATGTCGGCACTCGGTATGGTTTCGGGTGGCGGCGGCTCCGGTTCTGGCTTCGGTCCATACTCCCGGCGCTCGCGCTCGACTTCAGCTTCAACAGTTTCCTTGATTGCCGCCAAGGAATCCATAACGGCCCTTCTCCTATGCCAATTTTCGAGACTTCTCAGGAATTACAGAGGATCGCGCCTCAAGCCATGCGATAAGTTCCGCAACCGGATAAACGACCTTCCGCCCGCAACGAAACCGCCCGTTTGGACCTTTGCCAGCGCTATCCAAGTTTGCAAGATACTTTTCGTCAACGATACCGCCACTGAATTTCTCAATCTCGGTGCGTGCAACCCAAGGCGACGGCCATTTGTCAGCCATGTCTTGAAAAAATTTCATGGTTTACCTCCTAAAATCTTTTAGGGTTTTACTGTGTGGATTCTGGTTTGTCGGCTTGCAATGCCTATCCTTCCCGCTTATGCCGTGGTCTTGTATCATGGCACTATCCCTCGAAGCTGATCCGCCGCGCTTCCATCGTTGCGATAACGTCCGCCGTCTTATACCGCACACTGCGTGCCGATATTTTCAGATAGGGGATGCCGCGCCGGAGGTGGCGTTCGTTGCGTAGAGTAAAGACGCTTCGGCCCGTGATCGCCGCCGCTTCACTCTCTGTGAGGTAGGGTTTTTTCAGCAGCTCAGAGACATCGAAACCCGGAGCATGTTCTTTTTCCGCCTGGTGATCCAATTCAAACATGGTTCGCCTCCATCAAGGTTTATACGGTGACGGGAAAAGAAAAACCCGCAAACCGTGTTATTTGCGGGTAGAATAATAAACGTTATTGATGATGTCACTGAAACCCACTATGGATTTCAGTTTTCGTCTTTGACCTCTAATCCTATTTTTCGTATTATATTGTAAATATTTCGTCTATCCTTTGCCCGAATAGCTTTTGCAATTTCATCAACGACAGGGCCCTTTTCCCCACGGGGAAGCGCTTTATAACCCTTGTATCCCCCATATTTTTCAAGTATCTTAAGTGCAGTATCCATTGACCATCTCCCTATCTCTTGACTGTTTGCGCCTGGCCCCCGCTTATATGCTTGATAGCGATTTTTCTCCTGAAAGATCATTTCCGGATAATAACCCGAACGAATAACACCGATTAGCAGTCGAAAGCTTAACAGAAATACTTTTGCCTTTCCTATGTCAATTACGCCGTTATCCTTGAACCGCCCCGGTATTGTCGGAGACTTCATTTTGTGAGAGGATGGAGTCATGAAAAATCAAAACAGGTATTCTCCGGAAGTCAAAGAGAGGGCGGTTCGGATGGTGTTCGAGCATGGGCATGAGT
>JAGPFL010000032.1 GCA_018056545.1 Syntrophobacterales bacterium | reverse complement strand
GCAAAGGCTTCCCCAGTCTCTCTCCTGGCTCGGCGGCCTTAAATTGAACCTTGATTTCCAATGACGGCAACTTCAAATCCTTATACCAAAATGACGGTTAAAGCGTCCGCGAAAATCGGTGATTATCCCTTTCTGCGGACTACTCCAGAAATTATCCTTGACATCACGACCGTTTTATAATTTACTTCACCACTTTGTTGAACCCCACAATTTCGTAACGGCAGGGGCGCGTGGCAGGTTGCGCCGCCAGGCGGAACGGGGATGCCGGCAGCGGAACAGCGTCGTTGTTCCCCCATAACCAAGAAAGACGAAGGCGGTTCATCGGCACTTCTATGGTGAATTTTTGAGATGAAAATCAACATCAACTCCATACCAGAGGAAGGCCTGGAACTCCGGGCAACCAAAGACCGTACCTGGCTGCCCAACCTTTTTGGCGGCACCGCCGGCGATGAGTTCACCCTGGAAGAGGTGCAGGTGTACTGTCACGTAAGTAGGCTCTCACAAACGGTGTTTCTCGACGGCAGACTGGAAACGGTGATTCACATGGTCTGTTCACGGTGTCTGGAGGAAGCGGAGCTGCCCGTCAACGTCCCTTTTCGCTATACCCTCATGCCCGCCGTAGAGGACAACCGGGAAGAGGTGGAGTTGACGGAAGAGGATCTGGAATACGGGGTTTATGACGGCGAGACCATCGACTGTGACCCCCTGATCTACGAGCAGATCGTTCTGCAGATCCCCATGAAAGTCCTCTGCCGTGACGACTGCCGGGGCCTGTGCCCCCAATGCGGCGCCAATCTCAACACGGGTGTTTGTTCCTGTACGGAAAAGGCCGTTGACGAACGCCTGGCGGTTTTGAAAAAATTCAATAGTAACTAAAAAACATATAATTAAAGAGGAAAGAAGCCATGCCAAACCCAGTAAAAAGACATTCCCGAACCAGGAGAAACAAAAGAAGATCGCACGATTTTCTCAGTTCGCCGGCCATCTCTCTTTGCCCCCAGTGCGGGGAGAAAAAAATGCCCCATCGCGCCTGCCCCAATTGCGGCACTTACAAGGGCCGGGAGATAATCCCCCTGGAAAAGACGGCATAACCATCTTGACGGCGGCGGGAGTGACCTATATTGTCCTTCTCTCCCGGTGGAGTGGAACCGGTGATACCCACCCTCGGGAAGCCCGCACCTCCCGTCGGCCTGCGGGACGGCGAGTCAGGATTTCCTGTCTTGAGAGGAGGCTCAGCCGCTGCTACGGCGGCTTGACCAGAAATTGGAATCATCATCATTAATTCAGGAGGAAAAGTATATGACGCTTGAGGAAAAGGTCATAGATATCATCATGGAACAGTTGGGGGTCACCAAGGAGGAATGTGTCCCCGAGGCCTCCTTTGTCGATGATCTCGGGGCTGATTCTCTGGACATTGTGGAACTCATTATGGAAATGGAAGAGAATTTCGGTATCCAGATCGCCGATGAGGAGCTGGAAAAGATCCGCACGATCCAGGATGTCATTGACTTCCTGAAAACCAAAGGCGTAAAGTAGCAACGAGCTTGTCATCACGCCGGGAGTCGGTCCTTGAAAAGACGCGTATTGATCACTGGCCTCGGGGCCGTCAGTCCCGTGGGGAATTCCGCCCGGGAGTCATGGAAAAGCGTCTGCGAGGGACGTTCCGGTGTGGGACCCATCACGAAGTTCGACTGCTCCAACCATGAAACCAGGATCGCCGGGGAGATAAAAGGCTTCGACCCCCTGGTCCATGTCAACAAAAAGGAACTGCGTCGCTACGACGCTTTCATCGTCTATGCCCTGGCGGCCGCCGACATGCTCATGGAGGACGCCGCCTTCCTCGGCGGCAACAAACCGGGATCGGAACGGGCAGGCGTGGTTATCGGCTCGGCCATCGGCGGCCTGGCCACCCTGGAAAAAGAAAAAGAGAATGTCCTGAGAGCCGGTCCCCGGCGCATTTCCCCCTTTGCCATCCCCGCCGCCCTGGCCAACCTTGCCGCGGGACATGTCTCCATTCGCTACGGACTGAAAGGACCCATCAACTGCCCCGTCACGGCCTGTGCCGCCGGCACCTACGCCATCGGCGACGCCTTTCGCCTGATCGCCTGGGGTTACGCCGACGCCATGGTGGCAGGCGGGACGGAAGCGGCGGTCTGTTCCCTGGCCATCGGAGGCTTCAATGTGATGCGGGCCCTTTCCACCCGCAACGACGACCCGGCCGGGGCCAGCCGACCATTCGATCTGGGGAGGGATGGTTTTGTCCTGTCGGAAGGCTGCGGCCTGGTGATGTTGGAGGAATATCACCACGCCCTGCAGCGGGGGGCCAGGATTTACGCTGAGGTGGCGGGCTACGGCATCACCAGTGACGCCTTCCATATGGCCGCTCCTCCGCCCGGTCACGAAGGCGCGGTCCGGTGTATGAACGCCGCCCTTGCCGATGCGGGCATGCAACCGGGTGACATAGATTACATCAACGCCCACGGCACTTCCACGCCCCTGAACGACATTTACGAAACGGACGCCATCCGCGCCGTCTTCGGCACCCATGCGGAACAGCTGCTCGTCTCCTCCACCAAATCCATGACGGGGCATCTCCTGGGCGCCGCCGGGGGCATTGAAGCCGTCTTCGCCGCCAAGGCGATCGAGGAAGGCATCGTTCCCCCGACCATCAATCTGGAAAATCCCGATCCGGGAACCACCCCGCTGGATCTTGTTCCCCACACCGCCAGGAAAAAGGAAATCAGAACGGTCATGTCGAACACCTTCGGCTTCGGCGGCGCCAACGCCGTCCTTATCTTCAAGAAATTCCAGGAATGATGGACAACAGGATCATCATGGGCGCCGATCATGCGGGGTTTTTCCTCAAGGAAGACATCAAAGCCTTCCTAAAGGAGGAGGGCTGGCAAGTCACCGATCAGGGCACACACAGCGAACAGCCTGTGGACTATGTCGATTACGCCGCCCCGGTGGCCGGGGAAATCGCCGCCGGCAGCTACGACCGGGGCATTCTGATCTGCGGTTCCGGTGCCGGCATGACCATAACGGCCAACAAGTTCCCCGGCATCCGGGCCGCCCTGAGTCTGGACGAGGAAATGGCGCGGCTCAGCCGCCAGCATAACGACAGCAACATCCTCGTTCTGGCGGGTCGCAGGACGGATACCGCAACGGCCCGGAAGATCGTCCGGACCTGGCTGGCCACCCCCTTCGAAGGGGGGCGCCATCAACGCCGTATCGATAAAATCAAGGCAATAGAGGCCGGACTTTTAAGAAAGAAATAATACAGGAGGGAAGGGAATCCATGTCGTCACTACTAAAGATTGATCCGCAGGTGGCCAGGGCCATTTGGGAAGAAACGCGGCGTCAGGCCGGCAAGCTGGAGATGATCGCCTCGGAAAACTTCGTGAGTGAAGCGGTTCTCGAGGCCCAGGGATGCATCATGACCAACAAGTATGCCGAAGGTTACCCGGCCAAGCGTTATTACGGCGGCTGCGAATACGTGGATGTCGTGGAAGCCCTGGCGATCGAACGCTGCAAGAGGCTCTTCGGCGCCGATCATGTGAACGTCCAGCCCCATTCGGGAACCCAGGCCAATATGGGGGTCTATTTCGCCGTGCTTCAACCCGGCGATACGATCCTCGGCATGAACCTCTCCCACGGCGGCCATCTTTCCCACGGCAGCCCCGCCAATTTTTCCGGTCGTCTTTACAACGTCGTGGCCTACGGCGTTTCCCGGGATACGGAAACCATCGACTTCAACGAGGTGGAGGACCAGGCGAAAAAACACCGGCCCAAACTGATCGTCGTGGGCGCCAGCGCCTATCCGCGGACCATCGATTTCGAGAAATTCCGGCAGATCGCCGACATGGTGGGCGCCGCCGTCATGGCCGACATCGCCCATATCGCGGGTCTGGTGGCCACGGGACTGCACCCCTCCCCCATTCCGGTATGCGAGTTCGTAACCTCCACCACCCACAAGACCCTCCGGGGTCCCCGGGGCGGACTGATCATGTGCCGGCAGGACCGGGCCGCCGTGATCAACAGCCGTGTTTTTCCGGGCATGCAGGGCGGCCCGCTGATGCACGTCATCGCCGCCAAGGCCGTGGCCTTTCAGGAGGCCCTGACGGAGGACTTCAAGGTTTATCAACAGCAGATCGTGAAAAACGCCCAGGCCCTGGCGGCGGCTCTTACGGCCGAGGGTTTCCGTCTCGTCTCCGGGGGAACGGACAATCATCTCATGCTCGTGGACCTCACGGACAAGGGCATCACCGGCAAAGAGGCGCAGGAGGTCCTGGACCAGGCGGGAATTACCGTCAACAAGAACGGCATCCCCTTCGACACCCTGGGACCCCAGATCACCAGCGGCATCCGGCTGGGAACACCGGCGCTCACCACCCGGGGCATGAAGGAGGAACAGATGCGGATCATCGCCGGTTTCATCGCCATGATCCTGAAGGATATCAAGAACCAAGACAAGATCCGGGAGATTCGCAACAGCGTTACGGAACTTTGCACCCGGTTCCCCCTTTACCCGGAACGGTTGACCAATCCGGGATTCAGTGATTGAAGGCATTGCCAAGCCATCGCCCACTTTCCAGATAAATGCCTGCAGCATTAAAAGGGAGGGAACACCGGTTACCGAGGCGGGGGCGCACAGCAAAAAGGTCGGCGGGTTAAATTGTGCAAGCCCCTTGGGAAGTAGACGCCTTGGGGGCATTTACAGAGGCAGGAGATATGACGACGGATGACGCCCGGAAGGAGCGGCCCTCCTGGGATGAGTATTTCATGGATATCGCCGGGTTGGTGGCCCGGCGCTCCACCTGTCTCCGTCGGCAGGTCGGGGCCGTTCTGGTGGGAGACCGCCGGCTCCTGGCGACGGGATACAACGGCGCCCCCAAGGGGCTGCGCCACTGTCTCGAACTGGGATGCCTCCGGGAGCAGCAGCAGATTCCCTCGGGGGAACGTCATGAGCTTTGCCGGGGGCTCCATGCGGAGCAAAACGCCATCATTCAGGCCGCCCTCCACGGGGTAAGCGTCAAGGACGCGGTGCTTTACTGCACCAATCATCCCTGCGTAATCTGTGCGAAGATGATCATCAATGCCGGCATCCGGTCGGTGATCATCCGGGATCGGTACCGGGATTCCCTGGCGGAGGATATCCTGGCGGAGGCCGGGGTCGGGGTGAGACCGATATGAAATGCCCTTTCTGTCACCACGGCGAGAACCGCGTCATCGACTCCCGGATCAGTAAGGACGGGAACGCCATCCGGCGGCGCCGCGAATGTCTGGGGTGCAACAAGCGCTTCACCACTTATGAGGTCGTCGAGGACGTTCTGCCCATGGTGGTGAAGAAAGACGGACGCCGGGAGCCCTTCGACCGTATCAAGATCCGCAACGGACTGATCAAGGCCCTGGAGAAGCGACCGGTCAGCATCGACGCCATCGACGCCGTGGTGGACAAGGTGGAGCGGGCCTGCCAGGAAAACCTGGGGAAGGAGATCCCCTCGGCGACCATCGGGGAGAAGGTCATGGAAGAGCTGCACCATCTCGACACGGTGGCCTATGTGCGGTTTGCCTCCGTTTACCGTCAGTTCCGGGATGTCAACGACTTTCTCGCGGAATTGAAGGACTTGTTGAACGTAAAGAAGGAAAGCTGAATTCAATGTTTACGGGTATCATCCAGGCCCGGGGCATTATGGCCCAACTGGTCCGCCAGGGGGAAGAGGCGGCGCTGACCATCACCACCGACCTGGCGTTGCACGATGTCCGAATCGGGGACAGCATCGCGGTGAACGGCGTCTGTCTCACCGTCACCGGCAAGAAGCAGCAGGGATTCACCGCCGATGTCTCGGCGGAAACCCTGGCCCGGACCAATCTGGGACAACTGCGAACCGGGGCCGGGGTCAACCTGGAAAAGTCCCTGCGGCTGACGGATTTCCTGGGCGGCCATCTGGTGCTGGGGCACGTGGACGGTCTGGGGCGGATTACGGAAAAGACGGTCCGGACCAAGTCGATTCTCTTCACCTTCGAGGTTCCGGAAGGGCTGGTGCGATACATCGTGGAAAAGGGCTCCGTGGCGGTGGACGGGGTGAGTCTCACCGTCAACCGTTGTGTACGGAACCAGTTCCATGTTAATATGATCCCCCATACGGCCCAGGCGACCACCCTGGGAGAGAAAAGGGTGTCCGACCTGGTCAACATCGAAACGGACATCATCGGCAAATATGTCGAGCGGCTGATGCTCCACAACCGCGGCGAAGGCCCGGGCGTGGATTGGAAATTTTTGGCAGAACACGGTTTTTTGAGGTGAACAATGGGTGTCAGTACAATCAAGGAGGCCATTGAGGATATCCGCAATGGCAAAATGATCATCCTCGTCGACGACGAGGACCGGGAAAACGAGGGCGACCTTTGCATGGCCGCCGAATTTGTTACCCCCGAGGCCATCAATTTCATGGCCATGCACGGGCGCGGGCTGATTTGCCTCACACTGACGGAGGAACACGCGGACCGCCTGCGACTGATGCCCATGGCGCGGGACAACCGTTCCCGCTTCGGCACGGCCTTCACGGTATCCATCGAAGCCAAACGGGGCGTCACGACCGGCATTTCGGCTTATGACCGCGCCACTACCATCCGGACGGCCGTTGCCGACGGGGCCAAGGCCGAAGATCTGGTGAGTCCGGGGCACGTTTTCCCGATCCGGGCCAAGAAGGGCGGTGTCCTGGTGAGGACCGGTCAGACGGAAGGATCGGTGGATCTGGCCCGCCTCGCCGGCCTCAAGCCGGCGGGGGTCATCTGCGAGGTGATGAAGGACGACGGCACCATGGCCCGCATGCCCGACTTGGAGAGATTCGCCGCCGAACACGACCTCAAGATCGTGACCATCGCCGATCTCATCGATTTCCGCATGCAGCATGAATCCCTGATCCGGCGCGTTGCCTCCGCCAACATCCCCACCCATTACGGCGGCCTGTTCAAGGTTACGGTATATGAAAACGACGTGGACGACCTCCAGCACGTCGCCTTGGTCAAGGGAGAGATCAGGCCGGAAGACGAGGTGCTGGTCCGCGTACACTCCGAGTGCGCCACCGGGGACGTATTCGGTTCGGCACGCTGCGATTGCGGCGACCAGCTCCACCGGGCGATGGAGATGGTGGATCAGGAAGGAAAGGGCATCATCGTCTATATGCGCCAGGAGGGCCGGGGAATCGGCTTTGTGAACAAGATTCGGGCCTACGCCCTTCAGGACGAGGGTAAGGACACCGTGGAGGCGAACATCGAGCTGGGATTCAAGGCCGATTTGCGGGACTACGGGATCGGCGCCCAGATCCTGGCGGATCAGGGCGTGCGGAAGATGCGGCTGATGACGAACAACCCCAAAAAGATCGTAGGGCTCGAAGGTTACGGCATCACCATCACGGGACGGGTGCCCATCGTCATCGAACCGAACGAGAACAATATCCGCTACCTGACGACGAAAAAAACCAAAATGGGTCACATGATATAAAAATTTAGCGACGGAGGCCGAAGATGCCAAAAATCACCGAGGGAAAGTTAGTTGCCAAAGGCATGAAGTTCGCCGTGGTGGCCAGCAGATTCAACGACTTCATCTCCAGCAGATTGACGGACGGCGCCGTGGATGGCCTGATCAGGGCCGGGGCGGAGGAAAAGGACATCCAACTTTTCAAGGTTCCCGGGGCCTTCGAGCTGCCGCTGGCCGCCAAAAGGCTCGCCCAGAGCGGCCGTTATGACGCTGTGATCTGTCTCGGAGCGGTCATTCGGGGAGCGACGCCTCATTTCGAGTATGTCAGTGCCGAGGTGTCCAAGGGAATCGCCAACGTGGGGCTGGAAACCGGCGTGCCCATTTCGTTCGGCGTTCTCACCACGGATACCATCGAGCAGGCCATCGAACGAGCGGGGACCAAGGCCGGCAACAAAGGCTGGGACGCCGCCATGACGGCCATCGAAATGGTCGACCTCTTCAGGAAGATCTGAACCGGGCATGCAGCAGCGAAGAAGGGCGCGGGAATTTGCCTTGCAGATTCTTTACGGCCTGGATCTCCAGGAAGGCGAGGTAGAGGAAGCGCTGGAATTTTTTTGGTCCTTCCTGATCAATGCCGAGTATCCGGACAAACATCCCTCCCGTGACGAGGGGGTGCAAAGGTTCGCTTCCCAGCTCGTCCGGGGCGCCTGGGAAAACCGGTCGGAAATCGACGAGCTTATCCGCAGTTACTCGGAACACTGGTCCTTGGGCAGGATGTCCCGGGTGGACCGGAGCATCCTGCGTATGGCGGTTTACGAGCTCCTCTTCTGCGACGAGATCCCCCCCAAGGTCTCCCTGAACGAGGCCATAGATCTGGGCAAAGCCTACGGATCGGAGAACTCCGGCGCCTTCATCAACGGCATTCTCGATGCACTTTATACGGACCGACTGATAAAAAACTCTTGACATTCGCTTTTTATGTGGTAGAAGACCGGCCACAGCGGTGATTTAAAGGTAAATTGCTCCGCTTTATAAATGTGCTAAAGCACCGCAGGTGTCGCAATTGAACCCGTGCTTGAGCACGGGTTTTTTTTTGCCGGCCCTCCGCCGGTAACACATTACAGAAAAGGAGAAAAAAACATGCAGATTTCTTCGGAAAGCATCAAAATCGGGCATCCCGACGTGGTGGCGGACATCATTGCCGCCAATATCATTGCGGAGATCCTGGACGAGGAGAAGAAGATAGGTCTGGACCTCAGCAACATGCCCCATTGCGGGCTCGAGGTGTTTCTGGGCAAGGGGATCTGTCTTGTCGGCGGCGAGGTCCGAACCAGGGTGTTCGTCGATATCGACAAGATCGTTCGCGATACCGTCCTGGGCATCGGCTACAATCATGCGGCGGTGGGACTAAACGGGCATCTTATGGGCGTTCTGAACGCCATCATCCCCCAATCCCCGGACATCAACCTCGGCACGAGCATGGAACTCAACAAAAACAAGGAAATCGGCGCGGGAGACCAGGGCATCATGTACGGCTTCGCCTGCGACGAAACCCCGGAACTCCTCCCCCTGCCCTACGTCCTCGTGAGCAGGCTCATGCGGGCCTTTGAAGACTGTAAGGATCCCATCTTCGCCCCCGACGGCAAAGGCCAGGTCTCCATCGACTACGACGAGAAGACGGGGAAACCCAAGCGCCTGGCGAAGGTACTCATGTCCAACGCCATCGATTACCGGCACGTCAAGGGCAGCAAGAACGCCGTCAAAGATCGGGCAAAGAAGATCGCCTTCGCCTGTCTTTCCGACTGGGTGGACAAGAAAACGGAATTTCTCTTCAATCCCACGGGGGAATGGAACGCCCTGAATTCCTGCAGCGCCGCCGACTCCGGCGTGACGGGACGCAAGCTGGTCGTGCAGTTTTACGGCGGTTATCCCGGCGCCCAGTTGGGCGGGGGTTCCGTGGTCAACAAATCCCCGGAAAAGGTGGACTGCTCCGCGGCCTTCGGCGCCCGCTATGTGGCGAAAAACATCGTTGCCGCCAAACTGGCGACCAAGTGCTCCGTGCAGCTCGCCTATGCCATCGGCATCGCCAAGCCCTTCTCCATCTACGTGAATACCTTCGGCACCGGCGTGGTTCCCGACAGCAAACTGGAGCAGGTCATTGAAGATCTTTTCGATCTTACCCCCGGCGGGATGATCACCCGTTTCGGCCTTCTCAACGGCAACGTTTACCGGGGCATCCCGAAGACCTTCTTCATGGACGGCTACAAGTGGGAAAAGACGGACATGGCGAAGCAGGTGCAAAAGGCCGCGGCAAAATGACCGGCGGAAAGCAACCGCCCCCCCATAGGCCATAAGCACCCCTCCCCGGCAAGGGCCGGGGTGGGGATGGGCAATAAAAGGGGCTGGTTTCCTGCGCCTCCCTACCCTTCAAGGGAAGGGGCGGGGTGGGGAGGGGGATTCCCCCTTCCCCTGCCCTGCCAAATCTTTATTCCCAAAACCTCCTAACCTCCCCCTTCAAAGGGGGAGGTGCCGCGTTTAATATTGAAATCATTTTTCCCCTGTGTTACGAAAGGACATCGTTGATGCCGGGCGGGGATACCGCCGGTTTTTCACCGGCATCCAAATCAATTCCGGGAGCGATCTATGAACGCCAAATACAATCCCCAGCAGATCGAAGAAAAATGGCAGCGTCACTGGGAGGCAGCAAAGACCTTCTCCGTGAAAGAAGACCCTCAGAAGAAGAAGTATTACCTACTGGAAATGTTCCCCTACCCTTCCGGGAAGATCCATATAGGCCACGTCCGGAACTACACCATCGGTGACGTTGTCGCCCGCTACAAACGTATGCGGGGGTTGAACGTCCTGCACCCCATGGGCTGGGATGCCTTTGGGATGCCCGCGGAGAACGCCGCCATCGCCCACGGCATCCACCCCTCCGTCTGGACGAACGAGAATATCGACCACATGAAAAAGCAGCTCAAGCGCATGGGCTTCAGCTACGACTGGGACCGGGAGATCTCCACCTGCGAGCCCGACTACTATCGCTGGGAGCAGCTCTTCTTCCTCTGGATGTACGAGAAGGGTCTCGTTTACAAAAAGACCTCTATGGTGAACTGGTGTCCCGAATGCCAGACCGTCCTGGCCAACGAACAGGTCGAGGCGGGCCTCTGCTGGCGTTGCGCCAGCGAGGTGACCCCCCGGGAACTGGATCAGTGGTTCTTCCGGATCACCGCCTATGTGGAGGAGTTGCTGGAATACTGCGACCGTCTTCCCGGCTGGCCGGAACGAGTCCTAACCATGCAGAAGAACTGGATCGGCAAGAGCCACGGTTGCGAGCTTTCCTTCCCCATGGCGGACGGCAACGGCGACATCAAGGTGTTCACGACCCGGCAGGACACCATCTTCGGTGCCACCTTCATGCTCATCGCCGCCGAGCATCCCCTGGTTTTGGAACTCGTCAAGGGCAAAGAGCGGGAAGAGGAGGTCCGGCAGTGGGTGGAGAAGATCAAAAAGCACGACAAGGTGCTGCGCACCTCGGACTACTATGAAAAGGAAGGAATCTTCCTGGATACCTATTGCCTGAATCCCGTGACGAAGAAGAAGATGCCGATCTACGCCGCCAACTTCGTCCTGGCGGACTACGGCACGGGCTGTGTCATGGCGGTGCCCACCCACGACCAGCGGGACTTCGAATTCGCCAAGAAATACGATCTGCCCCTGATCGTGGTCATTCAGCCGCACAACAAGGCCCTCAACGTCCAGACCATGACGGAGGCCTATGTGGAGGAGGGTGTCCTGGTCAATTCCGGCCCCTTCAACGGCATGGAAAACATGAAGGCCCTGGACAAGATCGCCGAATATCTGGAATCCATCGGCCGGGGAAAGAAAACCATCCAGTACCGCCTCCGCGACTGGGGTATCTCCCGGCAGCGTTACTGGGGAGCTCCCATCCCCATCGTTTATTGTGAAAAGTGCGGCGCCCAACCCGTGCCGGAAAAGGATCTGCCTGTGATCCTGCCCAGGGATGTGGAGCTCACCGGCGAGGGCGGCTCGCCCCTGGCGAAGCATGAGGCCTTCGTCAAGGCCTCCTGTCCCAACTGCCAGGGACCGGCCCGACGGGAAACGGACACCATGGACACCTTCGTGGAATCATCCTGGTATTTCGACAAGTTCTGCTGCGCCGCCTTCAACGAGAAGCCGGGCCTCGACCGGCAGGCCCTCGCTTACTGGATGCCCGTGGATCAGTATATCGGCGGCATCGAACACGCCATTCTCCATCTCCTCTACTCCCGCTTCTATACCAAGGTGCTCCGTGACTTCGGGGTCCTCGCCGTGGACGAGCCCTTCACGAACCTCCTTACCCAGGGCATGGTGTGCAAGGAAACCATGAAGTGCCGGACCCACGGTTATTTATATCCCGAAGAGGTCAAGGAGGGCCGCTGCACCCATTGCCAGGAGGAGGTGATCATCGGGAAGACGGAGAAGATGTCCAAATCCCTGAAAAACGTCGTCGATCCCGATTATCTGATCGAGCGCTACGGCGCCGACACGGCCCGGATCTTCTGTCTTTTCGCCTCCCCGCCGGAAAAGGATCTGGAGTGGAGCGATCAGGGCGTGGAGGGCTCTTTCCGTTTCCTGAACCGGACCTGGCGCATCGTCGTTGATTATCTCGACGATATCAGGGACATCGCCCCCTTCGATGGCCGCACGGCCCTGGAAGGGGATTTGAAGAACCTCCGGCGGAAGACCCACCAGACGATCAGGAAGGTCTCCCGGGACATCGAGGACCGCTTCCATTTCAACACCGCCATCAGCGCCATCATGGAACTCGTCAATGCCCTCTATGCACTGCCCCGTCCGGCGCAGGACGACCGCATCGCCCTGGCGGTGGTTCGAGAAACCGTGGACTCACTGCTTTTGATGCTGGGACCGATTGTCCCCCATTTTGCCGAAGAGCTCTGGGAAATGACGGGACATCAAACACCTCTGGCCGATGCCTCCTGGCCGGAATTCGATCCCTCCGTCGCCGCGGAGGAGGAGATCGTCATTGTCATCCAGATCAACGGCAAGGTGCGGAGCCGCATCTCCGTACCCATCGACGAGGAGGAGGATTCCATCAAGGCCCAGGCCCACGCCGACGAGAAGATCGCCGGGATGCTGGCGGGGAAGAAGATCGTCAAAGAGATCTATGTGCCGAAAAAGCTGCTCAATATCGTGGTGCGGTAAAAACAGTAATGATATGCGGGCATCCGAGCAGCTAAAAAGGCCTCAGAGGGACGGCAAGGCCGTTTCGCAACGGTCCTGCCCGTCCCTCCCGGCATGGTTTCCGATCATGATAGTCGTTCTGTTCGTCCTGACCGGCTGCGGATACAGATTCTCCCCGGGGGGCGAACATATCGATCCGGGCATCCGGAAGGTATTCCTCGAGCCCTTCGGCAACCGGACCAGCGAGGCCAATGTGGAGGACACCTTCCGGCTGGCCATGACCGATCAGTTCGTCAAGGGGAAGCGGTTCCAGATCGTGGACGGCGAGGATGAGGCGGACGCCCTGGTCCGGGGAACCGTCAAGGCCCTCGCGACGACGCCCCTTTCCTACCGGACGACGAATCTGGCCGCCGAGGAACGGATGACCCTCACGGTGGAATTGACCTTCGAGGAACGCCGGACCCGGAAGATCATCTGGAAGGACGAAAACTTCACCGGCGCCCAGGAATACCCCGTGGCCAGCCTCAGCGACACGGAAACCAGTCGCAAAAACGCCCTCTCCAAGTTGGCCAATGACACGGCCGAGAGGGCGTACCGGATGTTGATGTCGGGTTTTTGATCGGGATCAGGCCGAAAGGGCGTTTACCTTCCTGGTCAGGCGGGAGATCTTGCGGGATGCGTTCTTCTTGTGAAACACACCTTTGGCGGCCGCCTTGCTGATTTTGGGGATCACCGCCGCCAGCGCGGTCTTGGCGTTATCGCCTTCCTTCTTCTCGATGGTTTTGAGGATGGATTTGATTTCCGTTTTTACGCTCGCACGGATAGAGGCCTTGCGGAGACGACGCCTGTCGCTCTGTTTAGCCCTCTTGATCGCTGACTTATGGTTGGCCAAAAATAATTCCTCCTTGTTCCTTATTCGATTAGGGGCATTCCTTTATATAAAATGCCGGGCGCTGTCAAGGATTAATTGTCTGTTTCCGGAGGTTTCATGAACGCGCAGCTTAACGGTCAGAAAAGGCAAACGGAAGGTAATCATCGGAAAACGGATGTGGTCATCATCGAGGTCGGTCCCCGGGACGGGCTGCAGAACCTGTCGCTTTATGTGGAAACGGAAAGGAAGTTCCGGCTGATAAAGGCCCTGGCCGCCGCCGGACTGGGGGAAATCCAGGCCGGCGCCTTTGTGAGCCCCCGGGCCATCCCTCAGTTCCGTGACATGAAAGATCTGTCTGCCATGTTGGCAGCCATCGACGGGGTGACCTTCTCGGTCCTCGTCCCCAATCTCCGGGGCGCCCGGGAAGCGGTCAACAGCGGAGTGCACAAGTTGATCTATTTCTATTCCCTGACGGAATCCCACAACCTCAACAATGTCCGCCAGACCCGGGAGGAATCGCGCCAGGGGCTGAGAATCATTCTTGAAGAGCTGGAAACGACGGGAGACATCGAGATTGCCGTGGCGCTGGCCACGGTTTTCGGCTGTCCCTTCGAGGGATTTCCCACCACCGACGCCGTTCTCCGGGAGGTGGAGGAGGTGGCCGCCACCGGCATCGGCGAGATCACCCTCTGCGACACCGTGGGCTTCGGCAACCCCCGCCAGGTGGAAGAGATCCTCGTCGCCTGCCGGCGGCGCTTCCCGGAGACCGTCTTCGCCGTTCATTTTCACAATACCCGGGGGTTGGGACTGGCCAACGCCCTGCGCGCCTATGAGGTGGGCATCCGGCGCTTCGACGCGGCCCTGGGCGGACTGGGGGGCTGCCCCTTCGCCCCCGGCGCCTCGGGCAACATCGCCACGGAAGATCTGGCCTTCATGTTCGCCGGCATGGGCATCGCCACCGGCATCGATCTGCCGGCCCTGCTGGAGGCAACCCGCCTCCTGGAGCGACTCCTACCCGGGGTAGCCCTCACCGGCAGCCTTTACCGGGCGGGTCTGCCCCGATCCCGACCCCTGGCCGCCGGCGGGGAAGACGTCCCCCCGGGGCCGGAAGCATATCTTCCGCCCCATCAGGACTGGTAGTAACCATTGATATCCCGCCGGAAAAGATATTTCCGGGACCATGCCCGGGACAAAGGGCAGCAGGGGAGCAAACGGGCGGAATTCGTCGGACCTCGGTAATAATAGGTTATAAAAGGATCAATAAACAAGGAGAAACACTATGCTGAAGAGGGAAAAAGCGGTGCTCACGGTTATCGACATCCAGGGGAACCTCTATCTGGCCATGGATCAGAAGGAATTTTTACTGGACAATACCGCGAGGCTCATCAAAGGGATTACCCTCCTGGAGATCCCCATCATCCTCACGGAGCAGGTCAAGATCGGGCCCACCATCCCCGAACTTGCCGAGTTGATGCCCGGAGTAACGCCAATCATCAAGAACAGTTTCAGTTGCTGCGGCGACCCCCAGTTCATGGCCGCCCTGGCTGCTACCGGCAAGAAGCAGGTCATGGTCTGCGGCATCGAGGCCCACGTTTGCGCCTACCAGACCTCCATGGATCTCATGGCGGCGGGCTACGAGGTCTATCTGGTCGCCGATGCCGTCTCCTCCCGGACGGCCCGGAACCGGGAGATCGGCATTCAAAAGCTTCTGGCCAGCGGCGCCATCCTCACCAGCACCGAAATGGCCCTCTTCGAACTCCTGAAGACGGCGACGGACCCCCGAGCCCGGGAGCTTTTCCGGATCATAAAATGAGACATAGAAGAAAGGCGGCATACAAAGAGCGATGAGCAGGGAGGACATCTATCTGGACCACAGCGCCACCACCCCTGTGGATCCCGAAGTCCTGGGGGCGATGATGCGTTATTTTGCCCATCACTACGGAAACCCCTCGAGCGGCCACCGTTTCGGAAGGGAAGCGCGACAGGCGGTGGAAATGGGCCGGGAGCAGGTTGCCGCCCTTATCGGGGCCGAACCCGGCGAGATCGTCTTCACCGGCGGCGGGACGGAGGCGGACAACCTGGCCATCCTGGGGGCAGCATATGCCGCCGGTCCGCACAGAAACCACATCATCACCTCCGCCATCGAGCACTACGCCGTTCTCAATACCTGCAAATACTTGGAAGGAAAAGGATTTTCCGTAACCTATCTGCCGGTGAACGGCCAGGGAACGGTGGACCCCGACGATGCCCGCCGGGCCATGACGGACAAGACCCTGCTGATCAGCATCATGCACGCCAACAACGAGATCGGCACCGTGGAACCCCTGGCGGAGATCGCCGGCGCGGCCCGTCAGCGGGGAATCCTGGTCCATACCGACGCCGTTCAGTCCGCAGGCAAGATCCCCGTGGGGATCGACGAACTGGGGGTGGATATGCTGTCGCTGTCGGGGCACAAGTTTTACGGACCCAAAGGCACCGGGGCCCTCTACGTGCGCCGCGGCACGAACCTGGCTCCGATCATGTTGGGCGGCCACCAGGAGGGGGGACGCCGGACGGGAACGGAGAACGTGCCGGGAATCGTGGGCCTGGGCAAGGCCTGCGAGCTGGCCCGACGGGATCTCCCCTGGCAGATGGACCGCATGCTGGCATTGCGACAGCAACTGGAGAAGCTGATCGTCGATAAAATCCCCGCCGCCCGGAGCAACGGTCATCCCTTCCGGAGGCTACCCCATGTCCTGAGCGTTTCCTTCCGGGGCGTTTCCGGCGACGCCGTCGTCCGGGAACTGGACCGGCAAGGGGTGGCCGCCTCCGCCGGCGCCGCCTGCACCTCCGGGGCGGTGCACATCTCCCATGTCCTGGCCGCCCTGGAAATCCCGGGAGACTATGCCCCGGGGACGGTGCGGTTCAGCCTGGGCAAGGGAAACACGGAGGAGCAGTTGCTCAGGGCCGTCGACATCCTGGCGGATATCGTCCGGCAACTCCGTGGGGGCGGTACAATCTCAACCTCCCCGTCCCGCTGACGTAAGGATGTCCATCAGTTTGGTTTCGGAAGCGCGCCGGTTGAGCGGTGGTTCTCCCGTTATCAAGGGCCACCCTCTCCTTCATCACCGGTCTTGAAGCGGGACAGGGTTTGACCCATTTCCCGGACATCCGCTTCCAAAAGCGCCACTCCGCGGGAAAACCCTTCTCCAATCGGTTCTTTTCCGGCCAAGTCGGCAAGCCGGGCGGCATCCCCGGCCAAGCGCTCCTGAATCTCCTTGGCTTCCACAACCATCAGGGACAGATCCCCGATCATGTCGTTGATCCGGTCACACTCCTTTTTCAGGTAATCCCCCTGGCGTAATTTGATGCGCTGCCGGAGATCACCCTTGCCGACGCGGCGGAAGGCATGGCTGAAATTGACCAGGGGGCCGCAGATCCGATGGGTGATAATGATAAGATGGAGAATATAAAGAACCACGATCAGGGCCACGGCGGGAATGACCTTGGTGGTCACCATGATGAAGGTCTGGGCGGCGTAATAACTCACCTCCTGGGCCTTGACAAAGCTCTGCAGATCATGCTTGGCGGTTATGTTGTAGACCTTGGCGGTATAGGAGCGGACCCCGAGAAATCCCAAGGTGAGGAGAATTCCCAGAATCGTGATGACAATGAGGAGTTCGCCCAGGGTAAATCCATCTCTGCGCAATTCCATCCCCCATTTCTTCAAAGATATTTTTATGTTGGATATTTGCCGCTAAAATGCGGCGGCAGCGGATGTGTTTCCCGGACTTGGCCTTGGCCCCGGCATTTACGAACTTCACAAGAGACGGGCCCTATTTCAGCTTCTCCAGCTCCCGAACAATCCCTTCCAGCGGCGGCCGCTCGTTGATGTTGTGGACGTCGAGGTAGCGGATGATCCCCTTTTTGTCGATGATGAAGATGGCCCGCTCCGCCACGCCGTCGCTCCGGAGAATCCCGAACTGCTTCGCCACCCGGCCGTGGGGCCAGAAATCGGACAGGACGGGGAACCAGAGCCTGCCCATCTGGTTGGTCCAGGAAAAGAGGGTGGGAAGGTTGTCCACGCTGATACCCAGGATGACCGTATCATGAGCGGCAAAGATGTCTTCCACGATATTGTATCCGGGCCACTGATCGGAACAGACGGGGGTCCAGGCCGCGGGGATAAAGGTCAGCATGACGTTCTTCTTGCCCCGGTACTGGCTGAGGGTGATCTTCCCCCCGGCGACGGCCGGGAGGCTGAAATCCGGCGCCCGCTGTCCCACCTTGACCTTGAGCTTGCTGTCCACGGGTTTCAAGATACCGGGATTGTAGATGTTTTCCTTGTAGGCATCGGAAATGGCCCCGGCGGACGCCGCGCAGAGCAGGAAGGACAGGATTGTACAAAAGACGATTAACCGCTTCACATGGCATTTCTTTTTCATGTTTTTCTCCGGAATCTCTGATTTTGTAAAACGAGGGTTGTCTATTTTATCCCCGACAACCGGACCATCTCCGCCAGAAAAGCATCCACATCGCCGATTTCACCGAGCTTGGCATAGAAGATCCGATGGGATCCGTCGGGGTTGATCTTTACACCGATAAAGAAAGGCGTCCGGGGCTCTCCGAGTTTTTTGTGGATCTTGAAATCGCCGTCCGGGTAAAGAGGAAAGGGGACATTGTATTTCTTGCGAAAGACGTCGACCTCATAGGAAGAGTTGCCCACCCCGATGCCCACCAGGCGTACCTTGCTGCGCAAGGCGGCATTGGCTTGAATACGTTCGTACAATTTGTTGATATTCGGGGCCTCGCGCTGGCAATAGGGGCAATACATGCTGAATATCTCGATGATCACCACCCCGTCCTTGGGTTTGGGCAGGCTGAAACCGGGACTCAGATCGGGAAGGATGCCGCCGGCCACGGGCAGCGAGGCAGCCGCGGCAATATTTGCCGAGCTTCCCATGCCGAAGGCAAAAAGTAGGCATATCAGTGCTAAATATTTCAGTTTACGCATTATATCCTCCATCACGTAATTTTGTCGTAATATAGCTTTCGCCTAAAGGATTGTCTATAAAAAACATCCGTATTTCGGGAGATGTGATGAATTTGAGGAAATCACCTTTAATTCGATATTGTCAAAAAAAAGCGGCCTGCTCGCAACGAACAGACCGCTTAACGTTTCAGTTTAGATTAAAACTCAGTGATGGCCGTGGCCTTTGGCCTGTTTCTCCTCGCCGTAGACGATCAGGGTTCCATGCTCCTCCATCTCCTTGAGCCACTTGGGATGCTGCTTCTTCAGCCATTCCCTGGTCACCCAGCCCGTCAGCATCGCCGGCAATGAACCGGGAGATCCCACCGTCCCCA
>JAGPFL010000031.1 GCA_018056545.1 Syntrophobacterales bacterium | reverse complement strand
CTGGACAATTCCGCCGTGATGACCCTTTTTCTTTCGAGTCAGACTAATACGATATTTCCCATCTTCTATACAAAACATCGTGATAAAAAGATACCTCTCGCGGATAATTTATTGCGCGGGGTTACACGGAACAATTTTGCCTGAAGGCGGCGATTGGATTACCTTTAGGATCTCCTTCAGGACCGTACAGATATCCACGACCGGCCGTCTTTCCTCTCTGCCCCAGATATCGAGGCGGCCTTGTGTCGCGGCGTCCCTGATGAAACCGTTTACGATGGAATCATATTTCATATGCGGTGCGAGTCCGTAAACGGGGGCGAGGCGGAGGATCACAAGCTGGACGGGACTATGGTCGCTTGCCTCCAGGAGCGCCGCTTCGGCCAACCGTTTTTGGCGGGTGTATTCGGAATGGTCCTCCCGATTCAGAACGCCGCACGTGGATATGAAAACAAAAAGGCCAACGCCGTTGCGCCTGCATGCCTCGTAAACATCCATCGTGAGAAGGTAATTGAGGTTGCGGGAAACATCCGCCTCCTTGCTGTAGGTTCCCACCAGATGGATAACGGCTTCATAGTGTTTTGCTTTCAATACTGCCTGTGCCGTCAATTTTCCTGCGTCAAAGAAATCTTGCACCGATGGCGAGCGTTCAGAGTCGGAATCCCATACCGCCACATCGTAGCCATGCCCGGCCAAAAACGGAACCAACCGCGACCCGAGATAACCGGTCCCACCCGTAACGAGAATATTCATAGGACGATTCCTTCCAATGCCAATTTCTTTGCCTCTTCCACCGGCAAGGTCACCGGTGTGTCGAAGGAAAGTGCGAAATCGCCGGCGATAACCTCTTTCATCGTAATCAACGGCAAGCCGACAAAACCGGCAAGACCCTTACACGACGGGTATGTTTCGATGATCTGCAAAGGCGTCCCGGTTATAAAAGCAAAAACACAGCTATGGTAACGCATACCAACGAAGGCTCCACAAGAGCTTACCGCTTCGATAGTCTTTACTACATCCGGTTGCCAGGGAACAAACTCGGCATCAGGTACCATGGCGGCGGCCTGTGCGTTCATTTCGTCATCACCTATCTCGGGATCGCCGTTGAAGCTGTAGAAGCGTATCGACCATTCCCGATGCCGGGCTTTCCATGATGTCAATGACTGGACCATGTTTTGGAGTACCACTCGGTCCAGATCGGGTCTGTCGAAGTAAAGGCGATGGACCGGCGTCAGATTGACGCCCAGTGTTTTTTCCCGCGGCTGGGCCACATACGGGATCAAAATACTGGAATCAAAGGTGTCCCGATCACGAATGGTAACCACATTGGCAACGAGTCGGGAGATGTATTCCCATCTTGCCCCATCGATTCCGATATTGATCATGTGAAATCGCTTGCCCATGCTTCTGACGAGAATACCGAGGGCGACAATCCTCAGGCATTGCTTCCATTTTCCGCGTCCCCAGTCCCGCATATGGGTCCCTCCGCCCAAAATTACCAGCTCGGCGTGCCATATCTTCCTTAGAATCGTTTGCCATGGTTCCCCTTTGGCATGAAGATCGACGGTATTACGCGCCTGGCCGCGGAGACCGATACCATGTAAAAGCCCCCTCTGGATTGCATCGTCACCTGTGTTGCGATAATTATAATAACCAATGATGTATAACTTATTTATAGGCATTTCTTGATTTTTTCGAACAACCTGTTCAAAAGCGCGATTTCCCTATCATCATTGATTCCCCATGTCCAATAATAATTAAGGAGAAAGGCGGAGATCCAAACTATGGGAGTGGCAATCATAGAACTGACAATATAATGGGTGCCCAGAAGATATTCGGTGAAGACATAGACAAGAAACCATCCTTCCAAGGTCGTGACTGTTCCGACGATACTGTAGCGGATAAATTTGACGGTTATTTTCATCGGTAAAACCACGCTCCCGTCGCCTGAGAGAGGAAAAACGGGAAGTCGCCATAGATAAAATAGGCACCGATTATCATGCTCAGGACTATCCGGCACCTTGTCCGAAAAGGCTTCAGCAGATAGTAGGCCATTGTGCCGTATAGAGGGGACAGAACAGGGAAAAGATAACGACCCTGAATGCCGGAATCTGGTGACAGATGTCTTGTATACTCCTGGTAGTTTGCATATTGCATAATAATTAAAGAGTAGATGATAACTATTATCAGGGCGTCGGTAAGGAGGCTTTCTTCAATGCTTGGTCGCCAATAACGGGCGATGAAGAGGATACAGGTGAGAAAAAGCAAATGATATATTCCGAGCTCCCAGGGTTGCTTCATCATGCTCTTATGGCCGAGGATACCGAAGCTGTTTCTCAACATTACCTTGCACCAAACATCCGCATAGGTGATCCGGTCCATGATCGGCCGGGGGGCCAATTTATAATCTCTGGCGATCTGAAGATAGAACAAGGTTCTGTTTAAATCATCCTGCCGGTCAATATGCCGGTGTGCCTTGGCGACGGCTTGCTCGAAGGTTATGGACTCATCTCGATACTGGGAGAGAATGATTTTTTCTGCAGCGAAACGATAACGCAAAGCGTTGGCTTCTCCCAGGATGTTTCTCGTTTCGGGCAGGAGGGTGCCGAATTTCCACAGATTGCCGCCGTAGAGGGAAATGTTTGTACTCATCAACAGGATGATCATTCCTATCAGGATTCCATCGATGGGATTTAACCATGGGTGTTTCAGAACTGCTGCACCGGTCAGCTCATCGCGATGCCGGTATATGCCATAGGCAAGGCTGGCAAGGAGGATCAATCCGAGGGGGAGGAAGGTGATCTTGATCATGCTGCCGGCGAGAATGCAGATGGCGAAGAGAAGCAACAACCGCCATTGGTATGATTTCAGGAAGGCGTGCAGGTAATAAAGAGACATTACGGCCGTGAGATTCAATAGGTTGTCGTAGTTGATCGAAGCCCCGATGAAGCCAAGCATCGGCGTATTGGTAAGCATGACCAGAAAAAGGCTCTGGACGACACGATTTGGCGTTACAAGACACAGCCAGCGATGGGCGTAGGAGAGGAACAGCATCGCCAGCAGGGCATTTATGAACCGCAGATAAAGAAGTTTGTTGAGATCGAGAAAGTTCAGTTTCAGGAGAAAACCCATCAGATAATAGTATAGATAGGGAACACCGGTGATTGGCCCGTACTGGTATGATGCCGGTGAGTCTTGGGGAAGAAAGGGCCAGGATTCGGAAAAGATCCGACAGATCCCTAAGTGGTCTATCTCGTCGGGCGGAACGAGGGGAGAGATATTGAAGGCAAAAAAAAGGATCCGAACGAAAAAGTATCCATAAAGGAAAAGGGTGATTCCAAAAAAAATATACGACGTCAGCCTGTTCAGATCTCTTGGCTGGTGGTCGATAATCAGGTCTTCCGTCATCGGTTGTCCACCCTTGCGCCTCCAATTCGCCTTGATAATCTCATCATTTTTCGTTACGGTGCAACCTTCGGTGATGAAACTTATTTGTGCCGGTAAGATGCGTTCAATATTTACGCTATGCTTGGTGAAAAATCCAGCCTAAACAGAAGGAAGATAAAGCAGAATTTAACGCAAGAACGGCGGTTTTCGCTGCAACTTAGATAAAACAATTGAGAATATTACTTATCTCTCCTCCATTTTATCGGATCCTCGGTTTTTACAACCGCTATTATCCGTTGGCTATCGTTTCCATCGGGACGGTCCTCAGAAAACTGGGGCATAAAGTCCTGGTTTACGATGCCGACTTCACGGCTGCCGTTCGGGACATCAATTTCGATGAATTGTCCCTTCGCTATTCTGATTATTCGGAGTCCCTTAAGAATTACGAACATCCCGTCTGGAGGGAAGCGATTGGTATAATTGATGATTTCAAGCCGGATATGGTTGGCTTGACCGTCTATACCACCATGGCGGCCTCGGCGTTTCACTTGGCGGGCTTGTGCAAGGCCGTCGCCCCCCGCTGCTTCACAGTCATGGGCGGACCCCATGCAGCGGTCAAGGCGGACGAGATTCTGCGCATCTCCGCTGATACCGACTTTGTTCTCCGTGGGGAAGGGGAAAAGAATCTGCCGGTCCTGATCGATCACCTGGACCGCAAGCTTCCCCTGAACGGTGTCCCTGGGTTGTCTTTCCGCCATGATGGCTTGCCTGTACACAACCCTGCTGCCGAACCGACAAGGGATCTCGACAACTTCCCGATTCCCGATCGGGGCCTGCTGATGAACGAAAGCCGTTATACTCCGGAGGACATGGGGCTGATCATGTCCAGTCGCGGCTGCCCATACAACTGTTCCTATTGTGCCTCCGAAACCCGGCGGGTGAGCTATCGGTCCGTCAACCATGTAATCGGCGAGATCAAGGAGGTGAAAAAGCGTTATGGTACCTTTCAATTCACCTTCAAAGACGATTCCTTCCCCGTCGATGCCCGGCGCGTCAAGGAGTTTTGCGCAAGGCTTATAGAAGAAAGACTGAAAATAAATTGGGAATGCAATTCCCGTGTAAACCTTCTGGAGGCATCACTGGTTGCGGCGATGAAGAAGGCGGGTTGTAATTTTATCAAGGTAGGGATTGAATCCGGTTCCCCGCGCATCCTGAAAAAGATGAACAAGGGCATCACTCGGGAACAGTGCCTGGCGGCGTCGAAGTTGCTCCGTAAGACAGGTATTCATTGGTCAGGCTATTTCATGATGGGCGTTCCCGGCGAGACGGAGGAAGACATCCTGGCAACCCTAAGATTCATGTATGAGCTACAGCCTGATTTGGCGCTGCTTTCCGTATATGAGCCCTTTCCCGGAACGGCAATGTTCGCCGAAGGTATCGAAAGAGGCCTGGTGTATAAAGAGATGACTCTGACTCAGTATTACCGGTTGAGCCCCGCTCATTATTTCAAGACCGACCCGCAGATACAAACGGACTGTATACCACAAAAAAGGTATCTGGAACTGGAGAAAACATTGATGGATGCCTTCCATGCATACAATAAGGAACTCGGACGGGTTTTCAAGATGATTCGGGCGAGGACGAAGAGCTATCTTTACCAGCCCCGTTCTTTTCTCGATGATATCCGCAAGTATCTTTCGTATTGAATCTATATGGCCAGGCGGGCATTGGGCATTGCCAGAGAATAGGATAACTGAAATTGCGAAGATCTTTGGGTTGAATTACCATTTCATAGCAGGTCTTGCAGTTGCCGCGGGGGACAGGAAATAGGACGATGGACAAAGCCCGACAGATATTGCGGGACATCCGGGATGATCATGACGCCTGGCTGCCTTTGCTGGTTTGTATGTTTGTCGCCGCCGTATTGATATTTTATGGCAGCGGCAATTACTATCTGTGGTCGGATGAAGCCGAAACCGCTCTCTATGGGAAGAGGATCCTTCGGTTTGGCCTTCCCCTGGGCTTTGACGGACGAAACCTTTTTGAATTCCGTAACGGCTACAGTCTGAATACCGCCTTTTTGCCCACCCTGAGTCCTTGGTTGCAATTCTACGTTGCAGCCCTTTCCCAGTACCTTTTCGGCTATGACGCCTTAGGGGCCCGTATGCTCTTCATGGTACTGGGTTTTTTTTCCATCTGGGTGCTCTATGCCTGGGTAAGGAGGTTTTTTCAGGATCGGTTATTGGCTCTGTATGCCGCCCTCTTCACGTCCACTTCGGTATGTTTTATCCTCTTTATGAGACAATGCCGCTATTACGCCCTGCTCGTCATTATTGGCTTGGCGATCATGTGCTTCCATGCGACTTTCCGGGAGCGGTGGTATCAATATTTCGGGGTGGCCTTCCTTTTTGTCCTCCTGTTTTTCGCCCACTCCTTGGTTGCGGTCTGTTTTCTCTGCTCAATCTCCATGACAGCGCTGATTTTTCAACAAGACCGGACAAAGACCTTGAGGTTCATTCTTTTCCCCGGGCTTGCCTCCGCAGTGATCTGTGGCACCTTTCTCCTTTGGCTTTATGCATACGGCGGTCCCAACGATCCGAACTTTCTTATCAACTTGCACCCTTCACGATTTCTGAAGATATTTTGGATGTATCTGGCGGATTATAACACTGTCCAGGCGGTACAGCTCGGTGCGATCTTGTTGCTGATTTTCTTATGGGTGACGGACTGGTTCCGTTGCAGATGTTTTTCCGAACATCTCCGCAAGGAGATTTCGATATTCTTCATGGTAGCGATTTTTACTTTTATCCTTTCCGTCCTTTCCCCTCAAAACTATATGGAAACCAACGCCGATATCCGCTATGCGGCCATCGTCTTTCCCTTTCTCCTCTTGATGCAGGCCATGACCATAACGCGATTGCACCGGTGGAACAAGTACGCGGCCGGTGTGACCGCAGCGCTACTCATCTTAACCAATCTGATGACCTTCACTCCTTACCGGTCATATATCCTTGAATATGCAAAGGAGAATATCCGGCCATTTCAAAATTCAACCAAGATTGTCGTCAAATTTCTCGAGCCACGCATCCGCCAGGACGAGATCATCCTGGTCAGTCCCAATAATATGTTGAGTTCTCTCGAATACTACCTGGGCGAAAAGCTTCTTTTCTGCAATGTTATCGGTGAGGATAACAGGAACCTCCTCGGGGCGGGTGTGAAGCTCCCCCTTTACACCTATGCAAGCGATACCATTCCGGATTGGATAATCTTTTTCGGTCTGGAAATCGACCTTCGGCATACATATCAACACCTGAAGAAACTCGCGGTGGCAGAGAATTATCGGTCCCATGTCGTTTCCTTTTACGGTCCCGATCTTTCCCGGCCCGAGATTTTCTGGCGTGCCTTCGAACCGGTTACCGATTTCCGGCCGGATATGGCCCTCTACATAATGGAAAGAAAGAAATGAAAGGATGAACTCATTGGTGAACAACAGGAAAAATATCGTCGATTTGTTCCTCATCAGCGTCATCGGCCTGCTGCTGGAACTCGTCATGATCCGTTGGATCGGCTCCAACATCAAGATTGTATCCTATTTCAGCAATCTTGTCCTTATTTCCTCCTTCCTCGGGCTTAGTCTGGGCTATCTCCTGGGACGATCATTCCCGGAATCGCGCAAATGGTTCCCGGCAGGGGTTCTTTTTTTTGTTATGATCGTCCTTTATTTGCAGCAGTTCAATCTCATCTCCGTGGATCCTGCGGAACATTTTCACATCTACACCTACAAGCATCTCCCGGTAGCCAAAAAGATCAACTTTTTCCTCATCATGACCATCACCTTCATGGTCAATACCCTTCTTTTCATACCTATCGGGCAGATAACCGGCCGGGTTTTTTCCTTATTCGACAGACCCCTGCTGGCCTATTCGGTAAACATCTCCGGCAACATTGCCGCCGTAATCCTTTTCGCGTTACTTTCCTATCTATGGACATCGCCGCCGATCTGGTTTTCCTTGGTATTCTTGCTGTTTTTACCGTTTCTTTGGGAAGACAGGAAACTGCTCCTCTATGATTGTTGGCGGCGTCCGAAAGGAGACCAGAAATGGCGCTGGTGGTTCAACCGGATTTAGAGGGGGGAGATAAATTCAAGAGAGAAGAGCCCCCCTTTTTTTAATCTCTCAGGTTTATATTCCCCTAACCTTGATTCGTTCCTTGGGTTTTAGATATCCAGTGCTTGCTGCGGTGGTTCATTGAAAGGTAGTCCGAAGGCTCTTTTTTCAACCATCTTCACTGGATCCATTATGCCGATCATTGACAAAAGCTGGATTAATGCTATGGAGTGCTTCTTTTTTGCAACAATGTCTCCACAAATTGTCCCGCCGCTCGATTTTCAGGCTCTAACCGTTGGACTTCCCTGGCATAGGCTAATGCTTCTTCATAGCGTCCCGCGGAAGAGAGGAGAATGGCCAGATTATAATAGGCCTCCGATTTCTTCGGATTTGTGCGTATCAGCTTTTTGAAAATCGCTTCTGCTTCTGATGCCTGATTATCGTTGATCAGGATGACTGCGAGTAGATTGGCATATTGATATTCATCGGGTTTGATATCCAATGCCCTTCTCATATAATGAGCCGCCGGGCCATATTCATTTCTTTCCAGATAATGGAGGGCCATCCGCCTGTAAATCTTGGCTCGGTATGGATGATTGGGTTGTGCTGCCGTTACCTTGAGCATCTGGTTGCCTAAAGTGATAGTATTATTCCATACATTTATTTGTCTCATACTTAGAAATCCAAATGCTGCAATAAAAAGCACTAAAATAACGGAAGATGTTGTGAATCGGGATATTGGTGATTTCAGCGTAAGCAGCCAACCTGCGAGGAGAAGGGAAGGAATGATAGCGACCGTAAGAGAATACCGATCTGCCGGGTAATGGGGATGTTCCGTCAATCCCAAAAAGGGTATGAGGAGGAACAGATAACTGAACCAGGCCGCCAGCAGCGCCGGATAGGCACGTCTTTTAATAACAAGTAGTATGGTGCTGACGATGATGGTCACCGCACCGGTGAGAAAGGGGGGTGTCCATGGATCAAAATTGATTAAGGTTGTATATACAGGAGCGAGATCGAAGGGGAAAAATGGTCGCCACAGGTAATAAGTCCAGATGTAGAAGGCCTGCATAATCCGATCCGGGATACCGAAATCTTTAAGGCTTACCAGAGGATGGCCTGGCAGAGCAGAATGAGGTAAAATCGATAAGTTGATACCGGCAATGACTGCGGCTATCAGAAAATAAGGTATCTTTTCAAAAATTATGCGGATGGAGTCTTGAGAAGCCGCATCCATCTTGCCGTTTGCAAACCGTTTTAGGGGATAAAAATCAATAACGACCAATGCCAGTGGCAGGGCCAGTAGTATAGGCTGTGACAGCAGCGATATAGTATAAGCAAGGTAAGAAACGATAAACCACCCAATTTGCAGGGGTTTGTTCCTGGAGACTGCTTTTAGATAACATAGAAGGGATACTAAACCGAAAAACAAGGCTTGGGTATGGGCGCCGCATACCGCCCCGGCAACGGCTTCAACCCTGAGAGGATGGAGGGACCATAGTAACGCGGCCAAAACCGCGATTCCTGCACGACTCAGTGGGCTTGTTTCCTGCCATAACCGGCAATTCCATATTCTTGAAAAGAAGATTGCCAGAACGAAAACCATAACGGAATTGGCGGTATGAAATAAGAGATTGCCGAGGTGAAACCAACGTGGGTTCAGGCCACCCAAGGTTCGGGTAAGTGACCAGCGGAGGCCGGTCATAGGGGTATAGAAGCAAGTGGAATAAGACTGGTTGATTAAGATATTGCGTAGGGTTTCCCAGTTCAGTGATGTCAGTGTCGGGTTTTTGTATATGTGCGAGTCGTCATCCCAGATACGAAACTGGACATCCAGGACCGGGAGAAAAACAAAAAGGGTAATGATTGCCACAACCAGGGCGGCAATGATGAAATGTTTAGATTCCTTTACATTCATCATTCAGGTTAACCCTCCGCGTTTGATAGGGAAAAGGGGCAATATCAAAAATCATGGTTTGTCAGTTTAGAAGCCTTTACCCTTTCTCGGAAGAAATAAATAAGAGCAAGGATATAAGACAGCAAGGCAAATGCAGTAATCCACTTGCCGACACAATAGCCCCAGGGGGAATATTCCAGCCGTAGTTGATGTTCGCCCCTTTTCAAGGGAACGGCCACGAGGGTATAGTCGCCAGGCAGGATCTCATAGCGTCGCTGCCCGGACTCATGGAGGGGCTTAATTCGCCAGCCCTGGCTGTATGTGTCGGTGATGAGCAAAATGGCATCCCGGGGTAGTTGGGCCAGGATGGTTATGTGATCGGTGGATTCCTCTATGATCCGACAATTTCCTGCCCTTGACGTTTCCCATGTCAGCTTTTTTGCCCTAGTTCCTGTCCCACCGGAATCGCCAAGCTCCGGCTCTTTTTCCAAGATGACCGTCCGGGCAGGATCAAAACTTTCCTCGCCCATTCTTTTCAGCACCGCAGCCCTCTCACGAATTACTTCCCAATTTTCTATTAAATTCAGCCTTGGAAGCAACTCACGGTTTTCCATAATCTTGATCTTATGCCTTTCGGGAACTAAGATAAAGCGCAGGCGCAACATCTTCAAGAGGCGGTGATTATCTTTGAAGTTGATATAGTTTGTTACTCTCTCGGGATTGTAGCCTTGGGTGAAGCCGATGAACTGGGCGTAGCGCCAAAGGACCCCGGGGTCATGCCCCCAGATGTCGTGGGCGCCGAGGGAGAGGGCGCTGTTGGGCTGCCAGAGATTGAGGATGCGTTCATCGTTTTTGATGGAACGGGCGAACTCTTTCAGGGCGGGAACGGTTAGCATGGCGGGGTTGAAGCTCTCCCGGGTCATCCGGGCAAAGAGGAAAACCTCCACGAGAGTCAGCAGGAAGATACCATAAACGGCTATTTTAGGCTGTTTGCGGGTGAGGCGCCAAAACCAGGCCGTTACGGCCAGGGTGAGGGCGGCGATCAGGAGCCATTGAGAAGCGAAAAAGGAGTTATGGAGGATAAATTCCCGATGGGCGAAGAGGCGGGCATCGAGATAGGATTCCCCGGTACGGGCGATCAGGGCAAGAAAGTTCGTCCACAATTCCGGGGACAGCGATCCTGTGGCGATCAGGTTCAGCCAAAGGGCGCCGGCGGCGGTCAAGAGGGCGGCGGCCAGGATGAAAACGTAGCCCCGCGAAGACGCTGGTAAATTGATTCGTAAGGTTCTGACGGATCCATCTCTCTCTGGGTATGTTTTGGGAATGATCCTGGCAACGAGTGAATATTTTCGGAGATTTAAAGGTGTTTGTTCCGTACCATCACCGGACGGTGACCGTGGGGATGTTTGTGCCGGTGAGTCCGTCGCAGAATGGGTTACCGGATCTGTTGAGGGATCGGTCGGTGTCTCCGCTGCAGCCTTTACCGGCAGTGCGGGCGGCATCGGCGCAATCGCGTTTTTCCGGGTGTCGCTGATCAGTTTGTCGAGGCCTGTTCCCGCCAGAATGATCAACAGGAGGGCGGCAAAGAAAACGAATTTCGAGACGCCGCGGAATTTGTCAAAGCCGGGAAGAAAATCGTAAAGGATGCGAAAGAGGGGGGTATGCACACCCAGGGCGAGGATGAAGATCACGGTGATTGCGACGGCCAGAATCCGGGCGGTACGCCCGCCACTCAGGAGGCCGTAGCCGGCGAGGATCAGGCCGTTGAGGCCGATGAAGAGGTTCATTTCCCAGAGGTAGGCCCGGCCCCAGTAGGGGTTGTTGATCAAATCGCCGAAGAGATAGGGCGCCAGCAGGGTGAGGAAGTTTTCCGGGGGGAAGGAAAACATGGCGGCGAAGGAGAACGGAACCCCTCCGGCGCGGACGCTTTCCCTGGCGGCCTCGATGCCCGTGAGGAGCTGGACGGCGCTCAGGGCGGCCCCGGCGGCAAAGATGGCCAAAACGGTGGGAAGAACCCATTTTTTAGCCCTGAGGAAAAAGAAAAATTCCTTGATCTTCATGGTTCTATCGCTGCGACCGTTTTTTCCGGGCGTGTTCGGAGCGAGGTGGGCGTCGTCCGGTCCGGGGGCGTTGCCGGGGCGGCATGGGTACAGGATTGCAATGACGGTATAAATCAGGACGGACAGGGCGGTATAATAGACATATTGGGGATGGCCGGCGAGGATCTGCATGGCAACAGCGAAGCTCCCCAGCAAGCCCCAGCCGAGGGTCGGCTTTTCCAGCAGACCGTCCACGGCCAGAAAGATCAGGGGGACCCACGTCATGGTACAGAGATTGGGGAGGTGACCCGCATAGATATGTAGGAAATGGGGGCCGCAAAACATGAGCAGGATTCCTGTGAGCAGCGCCGCCAGGGGTTGGAGTCCCCGATGGTGGGCCCAGAGATACGTGAAGAAACCGATAAGCAGGACATGAACGGAGATGCCAATGTTTATGGCAGCACCGGTGGGCAGCAGCAGGTAGGGGAAATTCAGGGGGTAGAGCAGGGCGGATTGGAAACCGCCGAAAAACGGTGCCCCGGAAAAGAGGTGGGGATTCCAGAGGGCGAGGTTGCCATGACGCAGCTCCCGAAAGCCGAAGTCGCGCCAGTAGAGAAACTGAGAGGCGATGTCGGTATGGACCGAAGAGAGGATCGTGGCCCCTCCGGAGAGGAGGACATCGCCGAACATGAGGAGGGTAAGGGCAAAATAAATGGCCAGAGCCCAAGGCCAGGAGAAGTACGGAAAAGCGGTGCCGGAATTGTTATTTATCGCTTCATGATTCACGTTGGGTATTCAAAGAATTCGTTGATAACTCCGATATTAGTGGTAGTCAATCCCTGTTTTTCGATGAGCTTTCTCGCGACATCCCTTGCTATTTCTATTGTCTCAGAAGCGGTTCTTCCCTGGGCAACCAATCCCTGAATATCATCAGAAGTCGCCAGATAGAGGCCTTCCGGCTGTTTTTCGAGGTGGATTTTTATTATTCTTTCCATAACGAAGACTCCTTTTGGGAAAAAATGGAGGGGTTCGAAATTATCAACCGTGTGTTTGGGTATTGACATTATATTGAAAGGGGCAAAAAGGCAACCGCTAAGTTATGGCGTTAAGTTATGGCGGGACCGCACGGGTCATGAGGTCGATGTTCCCGTCAGCCGGGAATGTTGAAAATGACGGATTGCGGGAAGGCGGCTCCTTTTTGAAAAGAAATACTGCCATCATAGCATATTGCATCTTGACTTTAAAAATGCTCGTGCTAAAAAGAAATCATGAATACAAATGAGCGGTTTATCCGGAGAAGCATGTGGGATGAGCTGGTGGCGCACCTCGATCAACCAGAGATCACCATGCTTGTCGGGGCCCGCCAAGTCGGGAAAACAACCCTCCTGAAAAGACTGGAGACCGATATTCGCCGGAAAGGTACAAACACTCTCTGGCTGAATCTGGATTTTGAAGACGATTACCATCATGTATCGTCACAAAGCGCGCTTATACAGAAGATCCGTTTGGAATTGGGCGATCATGAGGGTGTGGTTTTTATTGATGAAATCCAGAGGAAGGAAAATGCCGGCCTGTTTCTGAAGGGGATTTATGATCAGGGTCTTCCATGGAAATTTATCGTTTCCGGGTCAGGAAGCATGGAGCTGAAGGAAAAGATCAGCGAGTCCCTGGCCGGCAGGAAAAGGATGTTTGAGCTTTCCACGGTGAGTTTTGGCGAATTCGTCGATTTCAGAACGGAGTATCGTTACACAGGCAGACTCCGGGATTTTTTCCAGGTGGAAACGGCCAAGACAGATCAACTGCTGCAGGAATATCTCCTTTATGGAGGTTATCCCCGGGTTCTTCTGGCGGATACGCATAAGGAAAAGACCGCGATCATCAACGAAATTTACCGGAGCTACCTGGAAAAGGACGTCGTGAGTCTGTTGAGAGTGGAAAAAAGCGAGATCTTTACAAAATTGGTCAGGATAATGGCGAGTCAGACCGGGAGGCTGGTCAATTATTCGGAGCTGGCATCCACCCTGGGGATCTCCCTGGCCACGGTGAAAAACTACCTTTGGTATATGGAGAAGACGTATATTCTCTGGAAGGTGTCGCCGTGGTACACAAATATGCGGAAAGAGATCACCAAGTCACCAAGCTATTATTTCTGCGATGTCGGACTGAGAAATTTTGCCTCCGGCGCTTTTGGCGTCCTCTCCGCCCTTGACGCGGGCTTCGTCTTTCAAAATTTTATTTGCGTGCTCCTGAAAGAGAAATATTCTCTCGCCGACACGACGATTCATTATTGGCGTACCAAAGATAAGGCGGAGGTTGATTTTGTCGTGCGCAGCGGCGGTGCGGTAACACCATTCGAGGTAAAATACCGCAGCATGAACAGGATCGAGATACCGCGGGCCTTGCGGGGGTTTCTTGACCGTTATGCGCCGCCGCGCGCCTATGTGCTCAATTTGCGCCACAGAGAACATGCGACCATAAACAATACCGAGGTGTTTTGCCTGCCTTTCTGGGAATTATTGTTTGCTTAGGAAAATTTGGGGTCAGGTCTTGAAAATCAGCATTTTCCCTGATCGTGAGTTCCTCCGCTCTCCCGTTGCGGGGCGCCTGATATGCCTGGGGTTGGCCTTGTCCGTCCTGGCCGTCTTCGGGCGGGTGACCGGCTACGATTTCGTCTTTTTCGACGACCATGTCTATGTGATGGAGAAGGCGCAGGTGCTGGCGGGGCTTACGCCGGCGTCTCTGCAATGGTCCCTGACGGCCACCGACGCCGGCTTCTGGCATCCCCTCACGTGGATCTCCCTCATGCTCGATCGGGAAATCTGGGGGCTCAATCCCGGGGGGTATCATCTCACCAACGTCCTGCTCCACCTGACGGCGACGCTGCTGCTCTTTGCCGCACTGCACCGCCTGACGGGCGCCCTCTGGAAAAGCGGCTTTGTCGCCGCCCTGTTCGCCCTGCATCCCCTCCATGTGGAATCCGTAGCCTGGATTGCCGAGCGTAAGGACGTCCTGAGCGGCGTCTTCTGGATGTTGACCCTGCTCCTTTATGCCCGGTATGCGGCCAAACCGGGCTGGGGGCGCTATTTGTCGGTGCTTGTGTCCTTTGTCCTGGGACTGGCGGCGAAGCCCATGGTGGTGACCCTGCCGTTGATCCTGCTGTTGCTGGACATCTGGCCCTTGGGGCGCCTGACGGGGGATAATCGGCGCCGGCAATGGCGGCGCGTCGTCGGGGAAAAGCTCCCCTTGCTGGCCTTGGGCGCCGTGGCCGGGGTGGTGACGGTGGCGGCGGAGCGGCAGGTCGGGGCGCTGAAAACCTTTGCGGAATTTTCTTTCCCCGACCGGTTGACCAATGCCGTGGTCGCCTACGGGTTCTATCTCTACAAGACGGTCCTGCCCGTGGGGCTCGCGGTGCATTATCCCCATCCGGGAAGTTGGCCGGCGGGGATCGTTGCCCTGTCTCTGGGGTTCCTGGCGCTGGTCGGCATTATCGCCTGGCGCCGCCGCCGGACCGCCCCCTATCTCCTGGTGGGCTGGTTGTGGTATCTGGTCGGGCTCCTGCCGGTGATCGGCCTCCTGCAGATCGGCAGTCATGCCTTTGCGGACCGTTACTCTTATATCCCGCTGATCGGTGTTTTTATCGCCGTGGTTTGGGGGCTGGGAGAATGGGCGGACGTAAGTGGAAAAGGGCCGTTCACGGAGAAGAAACAAAACGATGACCGTCCGACGGCCGTTCCCCTGGCCGCCTGGGAAACCGTGGGGATCGGTCAGTGTGTCGCCGCGTCGCTGAAGAAGGATGACCCGGCGGTTTCGCCGGTAGCCGTCGCCGTGGCGGGATTGGCGGTCGTCGTTGTCTTCGCCCTTATTTCCGTTCGTCAGGTGGGCCACTGGCAGAACGCCGAGACCCTGTTTCGCCGGGCAGTGGCGGTGACGAGCGACAACTGGCTGGCATTGAACAACTTGGGGGCGGCCCTTTCCCGGCAGGGGCGGCACGGGGAAGCGGCGCCGCATTTCGCGGCGGCCCTCCGGTTGCGCCCCGATTATACCGAGGCCCTCTTCAATCTGGGTGCCGCCCTGGCAGGGCAGGGACGCTATGGTGAGGCGCTGTCGGTTTACCGGCGGGTCCTTGCACAGCAACCGGCATTTGCCGAGGCCCATAACAACATCGCCATTGCCTATGCGGAGACGGGCGATGTCGCCCGGGCGAGGTTTCATTTCCGGGAGGCGATCCGCCTTCGCCCCGATTACCGGGAGGCCCTACGGAATCTCGAGATTTTGGAAAAGAAAAAAATAGAATAGGGACTTGGTCTTATTTTTTAACGTTTTCCCGGATTGGGGAAGATCGTCCATCCTTGAGGTCTGGCGATCCGCGTCGTTTTAGCCCGGATTGCCGACAGGGGGCTGGGGTTATTATTGTTTCGTTGATTGAATTGATCGGAGGGAAAAGAGGGGATGTTGTGGAGTGAACAAATAAGGAAGCGGGTGTCGTGCCGGACGTTCAGTGATCGGGCGGTAGCACCGGACAAACTGGATGAGTTGGCGGCGTATCTCCAGGACAACACCGCCGGGCCCTTCGGCAGCCGGCTTCGCTTCCGGCTTCTTGACTGCGGTGATATGAAGCCGGAGGAGGTCAAAGCCCTGGGCACCTACGGCGTCATCAAGGGGGCGAAATATTTTATCGCCGGCGCCGTAGCGCAGCAGCCCGGTGCCATGGAAGACTATGGCTACGCCATGGAGAAGAATATCCTGACGGCGACCGCCATGGGGCTGGGCACCTGTTGGCTGGGCGGCACCTTCAACCGGACCGGATTTGCCGCAAAGATGGGCTTGCAGGACGGCGAACTCCTGCCGGCGGTTACCCCCGTCGGTTATCCTGGAGACAGAAGATCCATTGTCGACAGGGTTTTCAGATTCAGTGCCGGTTCGGATAAAAGAAAGTCCTGGGAAGAATTGTTTTTTGACGGCGGCTTTACCGTTCCGCTCACGGAGAAAATGGCGGGAAAATACGCAACGCCCCTTGCCTGCGTCCGGCTCGGGCCTTCCGCCTCCAATCGGCAGCCGTGGAGGATCGTCAAGGATAACGGCGCCTACCACTTTTATCTCCAGCGGACGCCCGGATACGACAAGCTTCTTGGCGAAATAAAGTTGCAGAATATCGACATGGGCATCGCCATGTGCCACTTTGAAATATCGGCCCGAGAGTTGGGAATGTCTGGCAACTGGGCGATTGTCGACCCGGGGATAAGCAGTCCCGGTCGGGAGTATATCGTGAGCTGGAGATGTAGCTGACGGCCATCCGCTAAGATAATACTCCGGTGGAATCAATAATATCTCCGCGTGGCCGGTTAATGCGTGCGCATGGCCCTGGCCGCTTTGATGATAAGATTTTCCAGACCGTTTTTCTCGAATTCCCTTATGTATTTCTTTTCGATGGCTTCATAACGGTCAAAGTACGCTTTGGAATCATTTTCTCTGACCTTTCGTACGTCCACCTCGGCATGAAGATCACGCATGGTCAGATCCTCGATCAGACGATCCCAGAATTGCTCGTTGTCGTATTCATCGATGATTTGATGGCATGCCGATTCATCCTCGAATTCCGCCGTTTCGTAATAATTCTTGAGATCTTCGTCATATTCTATGAGGTTTTCCAGGCCCATTTTTTCCGCGAGGGCGTAAAATTTGTTCCGGAGCTGCTGATACTTTTCCAATTCGGGGTCGATTTCCGATTTGTAAGAAGTCATTATCCAGTCGGCAATGTAGAGCATGTCGATAAGATTTCGGTATTCTTCTTTGCTGAGATCGATTTTCATGGGCGTCAATCCTTTCCTGGAGGTGATATTTTAATGTCCCCTGCGGGGATGGTCGAAATCCTTCGCCTTTAGGCGAAGAAAAGTTCATTGGCCGGATCGGCATTTGATCTTGATAAATTCATCAATATAGACAATAGTTCCAAATTGCAATGATAAAAGGAATCGGCGCTAAAAAAATAGTGGTCGTCATGCCGGCCTACAATGCGGCACGAACATTGAGGCAGACCTATGATGAGGTCATGGCCCAGGGAGTTGTGGATCTGGTGATCCTCGTGGATGACGCCAGCGGCGACGATACGGTGGCCATTGCCGCCTCCCTGCCGCAGACCGAGGTTCACGTCCATGAACGAAACCGCGGTTACGGGGCCAATCAAAAGACCTGCTATAGGCTTGCCCTGGCGGCCGGGGCCGATATCGTCATCATGGTCCATCCCGATTACCAGTACACGCCCAAGCTCATCCCCGCCATGGCGACGATGATCGCCAATGGGCTCTACCATTGCGTTCTGGGTTCGCGCATCCTGGGCGGCTACGCCCTGCGGGGCGGGATGCCGGTCTGGAAATACGCCGCCAACCGCTTTCTCACCCTGGCGGAAAATATCCTGATGGGGGCGAAGCTCTCGGAATATCATACGGGCTATCGGGCCTTCTCCCGGGAGCTGCTCTTGCAGCTGCCCCTGGAGAGAAATTCCGACGACTTTGTCTTCGATAACCAGATGCTGGCCCAGATCATCTGGCTGGGTTATACCATTGCCGAGGTGAGCTGTCCGACGAAGTATTTCGAGGAGGCCTCCTCCATCAATCTCCGCCGGAGCATCCGTTATGGCTTCGGTTGCCTCCATACCGCCCTCAGCTTCCGCCTGGCGAAGATGGGACTCCTAAAGCCGACGATTTTCCTATAATCCCGCCGTCCGAAAAAAAGAGAACCGTCCCTATTTTTGCTACATGATGACCTTTTATCTGCTCAGCAGGTATGCGGGTAATGAAAATTGCACAAGGCTGTCAGGGGGTTGAACGGGGGGTAATATCGGACTTAAAAAAATAATTTCCCGATGAAAAAAATTTCTTGACATAAAGAAAGAACTCCTGTACACGGTGCTTGACCGTTGGTCAGTATTTGACCAGAGTTCAATTGCTGGTTCAAAGTCAGGAAGCGGAGGATGTTTTCGGTGGGTCTCGAGGAAAGAAGAAAGCGGGAAAAAGAGAACCGGAAAAATACCATCCTCAAGGCGGCCCGGAAACTTTTCTTCGATAAGGGGTTCAAGCAGGTAACGGTCGAGAGCATCGCCAAGAAAGCGGAGTTGAGCAAGGGTTCCGTCTATCTTTATTTCAAGAGCAAAGAAGAAATCTACACCCACATCCTCTTAAACGACATCGACAAATTTCATAAAGTTATCGGCGGTCTCATGGAGGAGAGCAAGAGCGCCTCGGAGATGCTGCTGGCGCTGGCACACATTTATGCCGGTTTCTTCCTGAACGACCGGGAGCTTTTCCGGATCATGATGAACTACATGCTCAACATCAACCACATGAATCTTCCCGAGGATCTGGATCACCAAATTGTCAAGGCGACCAACAAGACGGTGGACATCATCGAGGAGATATTCCGGATGGGGATCGCCTCCGGGGAGTTTCCTCCGTACATAGATCTGCGTCAGAAGCGGAACGCCATCTGGGGGCTTCTCAACGGCACGATTTCGCTGCATCTGTTTACTGGTTCGGAGGAGAAGCGCGAGGAGCGAATTCGGGCGACGATCCAGACCGGGGTGAACACGTTTCTCCGGGGGATGCGGACGCCCGCGCGGGAGGTTTCATGACGGGAGGGTATTTGACCGGCGGAGAAGGACATCATTAAAAACCGACGCAGGAGGAGCACGCCTTTCCCCCCAGGCCTTTTCTGAGGTGCTTCTCCGGGCGAAAAGATTTGATCGGATCGGAAAAGGC
>JAGPFL010000112.1 GCA_018056545.1 Syntrophobacterales bacterium | reverse complement strand
CGGAGGTCCTCGCCCTTGAGGGTTTCTTTACCTTTCAGTAACTTGTTGTTTTCTGCATAATTATTGAACACCCTGGTCAGGGCGGAACGGAAGCCCACCAGATGGGTTCCCCCTTCGGTGGTATTGATGCTGTTGGCAAAGGAAAAGATGTTTTCGATATAAGTGTCGTTGTACTGGAGGGCCACCTCGACGAAGCAGTCTTCCCGGGAACCGCTCACATAGATCGGGCTCTTGTGAAGAACCCTTTTGCTGCGGTTGATGTACTCCACGAAGGAAACGATGCCCCCTTCGTAGTAAAACTCGTTCTGTTTTTCCGTGCGCTCGTCGCTCAGAATTATCCGAACGCCGGAATTGAGGAAAGCCAGTTCTCGGAGGCGGTTGGCAAGGATATCGAAACTGTACTCCGTCTCTTCGAAGATCTCTTCATTGGGTTTGAAGGTAATCTTGGTCCCCCGGCCGCGGGTCTTGCCCACCATCTCCAAAGGGGCGACAGGAACTCCATGGCGGTAAGATTGGGTATAGACATGACCATCCCGGCGCACCTCGAGCTCGAGCTCCGAGGAAAGGGCATTGACCACGGAGACACCCACACCGTGCAAACCGCCCGATATTTTGTAGCTGTCGTTGGAAAACTTGGCCCCCGCATGGAGTTTCGTGAGGACCACCTCGGCCGCCGACACCCCTTCCGTCTTGTGGATCTCCACGGGGATGCCCCGGCCGTTGTCCTCCACCATGATGCTGTTGTCCAGACGAATACGGACGTGGATACGGTCGCAGTAGCCCGCGGCCGCCTCGTCGATGCTGTTGTCCACGACCTCGTAAACGAGATGATGAAGCCCCTCCTTGCCCGTGGAGCCAATGTACATCGCCGGGCGCTTGCGCACCGCCTCCAGTCCCTCCAGCACCTTGATGCTGTCGGCTCCGTACCGGCCGTCGGTATCTTCTCTTAACTTTGTTTCTTCTTCCATTTTCACCAAAATTTCCAAAATATATTAAAGTTTCAAAGGCATGACAATGCAAAGGTAGTTGTCATTACCCAGTCCCCGGATCACCCCCGGTTTCATCCCCACGTTGATTTCCATGGACACCTCTTCCTCATCGATAACCTCGATGGCATCAATGAGATAATTGACGTTGTAACTCACCTCCACATCCTCCTCACCGGCGTAGGAAACCTCAATTTCATCGTTCGCCTCGCCGACGTCGGGGTTGTTGGAATTCAGCACCATCAGATCCTTACCGAGGGTGACGATCACCCCGTTGTACCGGTCGCTGGAAATGACGCTCATCCGCCGCAGGGCATGAAGAACCTTATCCCTACCGAAGTGCAGCGACGCCCCTTTCTCCGTCGGAATCACCCGCCGATAATCGGGATATTCCGCATCGATGAGACTGACCTTGATGGTGAGATTCTTTGTCTTCATGATAAACATGCCATGGTCGCAACCAATCTCGACCTCCTGCTCTTCCGCGGCGATCTTCCTGATCTCCCCCAGTCCTTTCCGGGGAACGATCACCCCCCTTTCCAGTTCCATCCCTCCTGAGGATCCGGCGGGACCAAGGGCCATGGCCAAACGGTGTCCGTCCGTAGCCACCATCTTCAAGCGGGCGTCTTGCCCCGCGCCTTCCGTTTCCAAGAAAGCCCCGTTCAAATGGACCCGGATCTCGTCCGTAGATACGGCAAAAACAACCTTTCTTATCAATTCCGCCAGCATAGGACCTGAAATGCGATAGAGGGGCACATTCTCCACCTCCACCACCTGGGGATACTCATCCGCCGGCAACCCCGGGATCCGATAAATGGCCTTCCCGCTGGTCATGGTTACCTGGTGCTGTTCATTTTTCACGAAGTGGATGGTTTCTCCCTGTATCTCACGAATCATTTCGTAGAGTTTCTTCGCCGACAGGGTGATGTCTCCGGGAACGGAAATCTTCGCATCATAGCGCGATATCAGACCTATCTCCTTGTCCGTGGCCACTATCTTGATACGATCATCTTCGGTACGCAGCAGGATGTTGTTCAGAATGGGAATGGTTGTTTTGCGTTCCACTATCCCCAGGGTCTTTTGAATACCATACAGGAAGGTATCCCTGCCGATGTGAAATTCCATTCTTGACTCCTTTCCTTATCAGTATTTGTTCTCGTTAAAAAATATACAGAACCAGTAGTAAGGGCTGTGCAAAGGTAACAATAATTGCTAATTACCCTTTTTCAAAAAACAAAATTCCTTTTTTACCTGTCGATAACCTCTTGAGCGTTTCGTTAACCGATGTTGTTAAGTTTTTCTTCGAGTTCTTCGCATAGGGTCTTGAGCCGGCCGTCGGTTTCCATCATTTGCTCGATTTTTTTGCAGGCATAGATCACGGTGGAATGATCGCGGCCGCCGATCCGTTCGCCGATATCGGGGAAGGAGGAGGATGTGAACTTCCGGGACAGATACATACACATCTGTCTTGCCGCAACGATATTCTTGTTTTTCTTGTGGGATTTTATATCCGAGGTCTTGACCCCCATTGCCGAGCCCACGGTCTTGATGATGTCCTCCACGGATACTTCGTGTCGGGAATTGGTGCGAATCATATGCTTGAGGACGTCTTTAACCAGTTCTATATCGATTTCACGGCGCTTAAGAGAGGCATAGGCGACTATTCTCAGTAAAAAACCCTCCATCTCCCTGATGTTGGATTCGGCGTTGGAGGCGATGTAGTAGGCGACGTTCGACGGGAGATTGATGTTGTTTTCATTGGCTTTTTTCTCGATGATGGCCACCTTGGTTTCGATGTCCGGCGGTTGGATATCGGCGATTAGCCCCCATTCGAAACGGTTGCGGATGCGACTTTCCAGATTGGGGATTTCCTTGGGAAACTTATCGCTGGTGACGACGATCTGCTTTCCTGAATCATGCAGTGAGTTGAAGGTATGGAAGAACTCCTCCTGGGTGCGTTCCTTCCCGGCGATAAACTGGATGTCGTCGATGAGCAGGCAGTCTATGTTTCTGTATTTATCACGGAAGTTCGGCATCTTGTCGAAGCGGATGCAGTTGATCAGCTCGTTCATGAAGGATTCCGCCGATACATAAACGACGTTCATGTGGGGGTTCAAGGCCAGGGCCCTTAAGCCGATGGCGTTCAGGAGGTGGGTCTTTCCCAGTCCGACACCTCCGTAGATGAACAAGGGATTGTAACTCTTGGCGGCCTGCTCCGCCTGTTCGGCGACGGCCATGGCTGCCGCATGGGCAAACTGGTTGGAGGCGCCGATAACGAAACGTTCAAAGGAATACTTGGGATTCAGGGTGGAGATGCTTTTTTCCCGAAGGGATTTTTTGACACCCGTGCGTCCTTCATCCACCGGCAGAGATACAGGGGTCTTTTCCGGCGCCTTTCTTTCCTGGGTGATGACGAAGTCGATTTGATAGGTAAGACCGGTGGCGGCCCGAAAGGCATCGGCGATCACCCCTTGATGGTTTTCCACGACCCAGTCCCGGAAGAAGCGATTAGGAACGGCAAAACGCACAGCCTGTTCATCCAGGGAGATGATCCTGAGGGGTTTTATCCAGGTCTCGAAGTTATGATCGCTGATATTTTCCTTTATTATATTGTATACTTCCTTCCACTTAGCGTCCAAAATTCGGTCCCCTTGTCAACAACCTTGTGAACATATGTTGATAATCAATCCCATGTTTCCGGACCGGATTCCAGTAACATCCGAAAAAGCCGGTTGAGTTCGTCGCCGGAGGAAAAGCGTATGGCAATGGTTCCTGATCTCTGCCCCTCCTGGATCCGTACCTCCGCCATGAGCCGTTCCGTGAGTTTCCTTTCCATATCGAGGATATGGATATTCTTACCCCTCTTTTTACCACCCGGGGAGGAGGACTTTCTGAGGTGGGCGGCCAGCCGTTCCGTCTCGCGGACACTGAGATTTTTTTCCAGGATCAGTTTCAGCGCCTGCAACTGGGCGGCCGGTTCCTCCAGCGTCAGGAGGGCCCGGGCGTGACCGCCGGTAATGGTTTTGGCCGCCAGCGCCTTTTTTACCTCTCCCGGCAGTTTGAGCAGTCGCAGAGAGTTGGCCACCGTGGAGCGGTCCTTACCGATCCGGGCGGCGATATCCTCCTGGAGCAGGCCGAACTGTTTGGTAAGGATCTGATATGCCTCGGCCTCCTCCAGGGGATTCAGAGACTCCCGCTGAAGATTTTCAATGAGAGACAGTTCGGCTATTTCCCGATCTTCGGCGCTGCGGATGATGACCGGTACCTCTTTGAGACCGGCAAGTTGCGCGGCCCGCCACCGCCTTTCCCCGGCGATGATTTCGTATCCCTGATCGGTCCGGCGC
>JAGPFL010000111.1 GCA_018056545.1 Syntrophobacterales bacterium | reverse complement strand
GGCGGTATGGGCATACTATACCTTGAGCATAACGACCGAGCCTTTCAATCTGGGTCTTTCGGTGGAATATATCGCCATGGTCATTATCGGCGGCATGGGCAGCATGTCCGGCGCCGTGTTCGGTGCCGTATTCATTACCGGTTTGAACGAGATCCTGCGGTGGGGCACGGACCTGATGATGAATATGGGTCTGGTGTCCCAGCTTGGTCTCAATATGGCGCCCCTCCGGGAATTCGTTTTCGGCCTGGCGATCGTGCTTTTTATCCTTTTCGAACCACGGGGTATTGCGGAAGTATGGCGCATCGTCCGGTCGAGCTTCCGGCTGTGGCCCTTTTCTTATTGAGGTGCACCGCTTATGCTCTTGAAGGTCAACAATATCTCCGTTGTTTATTCCGATGTCATCCAGGTGCTAAAAGGGGTGTCCCTTAGTGTGGAACAGGGCAAGATCGTTTCCCTGCTGGGGAGCAACGGCTCGGGGAAAACCTCCACCCTCAAGGCCGTGTCCGGCCTCTTGAAGCCGGAAAACGGTAAGGTCACGGACGGGGAGATCATCTTCCGGGACAAGGCGATTCACAACCAGTCCCCGGAGGCGATCACCCGCCAGGGAATCATCCAGGTTCTGGAAGGACGCCAGCCTTTCAAGTATCTCACCATCGAAGAAAATCTCCGGGTCGGCACTGCCGTAAGAAAGGATCGCAACTACCGTCAGGATCTGGAGATGGTCTATCACTATTTTCCGGCCCTTCTGAAACGCCGGCGGGCAAAGGCGGGATATTGCAGCGGCGGGGAACTGCAAATGCTGGTTATCGGCCGGGCGCTGATGGCCAAACCGGAGCTCCTGCTCCTCGACGAGCCCTCCCTGGGCCTGGCGCCCCTCATTGTCCGGGAGATCTTCGGTATCATCAAAAAAATAAACGAGGAACAGGGAGCCACCATCGTTCTCGTGGAACAGAACGCCAATATGGCGCTCCAGATAGCCCACTACGGATACGTGATGGAAAACGGGAAGATCGTCATGGAAGGCAAGGCGGCGGAGCTGGTGGAGAATCCCGACATCAAGGAATTCTATTTGGGCGTGGCGGCCACCGGAGATACCCGGGCCTACCGGGACGTCAAATCCTACCGGCGGCGCAAGCGCTGGTTATAGAAACCTTCAGTTTTCCGTGACGGACATATCCCGCATCTTCAACTGAATCTCGCTGTTTCCGTTCCAGTTGTTGAACTGGGGCGTAAAGGCGATGTCCGACATCGTTCCGGAGGTGAGGCAAGAGGCAAAATGCCCTTTACTGAACCAGATACCGTTGCAGGTCACTCCGTCGCCGTTAAAGCGCAGCCTTAGGTGATTATTGCCCACGATGTTGGACGACGCTACGTTCACGTTACGCACACAGAGGACAGGCTCCGGATTCCTGCTGCCGAAGGGGGCCAGCATCGCCATCTGATTTATGAGGTCGTGGTTGATATCACGAAGCTGGCATTGGGCGTCGATAGCGGTTTGGGAGATCATGTTTCCCGGGTGGATATCCTCTTTGATCACCTCCTCGAGCAAACGGCGGAAATCTTCGATGCGTTCCTCGCGGATGGAGATGCCGGCGGCATACTGGTGCCCGCCGTAAGACAGGAGCAGGGAATCACATTTTTTCAACCCCTGATAAATATTGAAATCCATGATGCTGCGTCCCGAGCCTTTGCCGACGCCGTCCCGGAGACTGATGAGAATGGCGGGACGGTAGAAACGGTCCACCAATCGGGCGGCCACGATCCCAATCACCCCGGGATGCCAGTTTTCCGAGGCGAAAACCAGGGCAGACCTCGTGGAGGGATCCATCTTCTGGGCTATTTCTTCGAGAATCTCGTTTAAGATACTCTTCTCCAAGGCCTGGCGTTTTCTGTTGTATCCTTCCAGAAGCCTCGCCAAATCCCTGGCCTCTTGGAGATCGTCCGTCAAGAGAAGTTTTACCGCCTCATGGGGGGAGCCGACCCTCCCGGCGGCATTGATGCGGGGGATGAGGCAAAAGGAGGCGCGGTTGGAATCGATGAGCTGGGTGTCGATGCCGCATATCTCCTTAAGAGCCCTCAGTCCTATGCGCCTTTCCTCCGTAATGAGATCGAGGCCGATGCGGGTGAAAATCCGGTTTTCATCGACGAGGGGCGAAATATCACCGATGGTCCCCAGGGCTACAAGATCCAAATAATCCTTCAAATTTGGATATTTGCGTTTTGTCCAGAACCCCGCTTCCCGCAGCTTACCCCGCAGGCAGATGATGAAATTGAAGGCGATTCCCACTCCGGCGAGGTCCTTGAAGGGAAAAGGACAGTCCCGACGATGGGGATTGATGACCGCCACGGCGGGGGGCAATTCTTCCGGAACCTCATGATGGTCGAGAATGATGGTGTCGATGCCCAGAGAAGAGGCGTAGCGGACATCCTCGAGGTCGGAAACGCCGCAATCCACAGTGATGATCAGATCGATGCCGCGCTGCTTGAGATCGTCTATGGCATCGCGATTCAGCCCGTAACCTTCCTCGATACGATCGGGAATGTAATATTCGATCCCCGGCGCCAATTCCCGGAGAAACTTGATGAGCACCGCCACGGAGGTGATGCCGTCGGCGTCGTAATCGCCGAAGATAACGATCTTTTCCTTTCTGTGGATCGCCTGGATAACCCGGTGTACGGCCTTGCCCATATCCCGAAGCAGGAAAGGATTGTGGAGATCTTTCAGGGAAGGGGAGAGATAGCGCCTGGCATCATCGCCGTTGATGATGTTCCTGCTCATCAGAATCTTGGAGATTACCGGCAGAACGCCCAGTTCCGCCGACAGACGGGAGGCAAATTCTTCCTTCTCGCCTGCGAAACGCCATCTCGTTACCGGTAAGGTATTTGGTTGCCTCAACTCTTTAGCACAATTCCTTATCTTTTATTTAGTATCATATTCATATCAAGCCTAATGTCAAGCAGGAAATTTCCTTTTCCATTGACACAAGGTGACGGGTGGCATAAAAAAAGATATGTATACTTTAGTATTGTCTTTACCACCGCAAGCGTTGACGGTCTTCCAGTTTTTGCTGGAAGGATACGAGGGGTTGGCTGCCGTCACGACCATCGATCCTCGCGCAGCCCTGGTCCGGATCATGATTCCCGCAGGATTCCTCAAAGAAGCCACGGCCGTAATTGAGAACATCCGCCGGGAGATAACCGGAGGTGATCTTTTGGGAAAGGTATGGGAAGGCGGGGAGGGAATATGAAAAAATCGGGCATATTTTTCATTTTATTGGCGATATCTCCTTTGCTTCTGGGGATGAGCGGCGTGGGCAATGAATCGCCGGCACGGATTCCCATCCCCGAAAAGAATTTCCTCGCTTCCTTCATGGATCATTCCGACATCGTCACCGAGGCCACCATGGTAACCATCGACGGCGGGACCTTTCTGGAAGGCAAAAGAGGGGAGGGAACCTATACCATAGCCTTCGAAAACATCAGATATACAGATTTTCTCCTGCAGAAAGAAGAACTTACGGCACGAATCATCCTCAAGGACGGCGGCACCCAGGTCTTGACGGTGAACAAAAAAGCCAAGGCCTATGGGAAGACAAAATATGGAACCTTCCAGATACGTCTGGCGGATCTGAAAAGAATGACCATCAACGGCCGGGGTAAATAGCGTCATGCTGATGATGACCCATACCTGGCTGCTGAGGAATTTCCTCCGCGACGAGCGGCTGATCGCCGAGAATCTCGAGCTTTTCGTATACAACATCTGCCCGGATCTGCTGCCCCTGCACCGGGACATCACCGCCGCCGACACCCACGGTATCGCCCGTTGCGCTACCCTTCCCCCGGAACACCGGAAGAACGCCTTTGTCCACTTTCATCTCATGGTGGACGATCTGTCCCATCATGGGATGATCACGGCGGAGCCTGTCCGGGAATTCAATCCCGATTCCCACGGATATACCTACTTGAAGGGAAAGCCCCTGGTGCAGCCCCTACAGGACATCTACGCCCGCCAGGGTACCCCCATCGCCCGGGAGCAGGCCGCATACCGTTCCCACATGATCATCGAGATGACCTTCGACCTCGCCATGCACTTGGCCCAAATAGCTGAAGGGGAGCGACTGATTTCCCTGTTGTGTGATGCCATGCAATACACCGTTGCGGAAAGATTGAACGAATTCTGCAACAATATCTCCTGGCTATATGGTTTTTCCCCCGACGTCGTCCGGGAAACGATGATCGAGGGAGCTGCCTTTTACCACCGCGACCGGATCCGCCGTTTCATGACCATGGAGGGAAGAATAAACCTTTTTGCCGGTAAGTTCGGCATCGCTCGGGACGATATGAACGCCTTGGAGGTGCTGCGT
>JAGPFL010000030.1:10948-19455 GCA_018056545.1 Syntrophobacterales bacterium | reverse complement strand
TCCAGACCTCGCTGAGGGCGTTACGACATGCAATCGGCGAAGCGCCTTTGGGCCAAATAACAAGGTTGCGAGGTGTCGTCTGGGATCTGATGCGCCGTTTTTGGCTGAAGAGGGACGCATTGGAAATGGATTCCGGGTCGCGCTGCGCTTGCCCGGAATGACAGAGGGGAAAATGTACGGAATGACGGAAGGGGAGAGGTCATGCCGGGGTCAACGAAAGTCGCCCCGGGCCCAACGATAGTCCTCCTGGATGCAACAAATGTCATCCCGGATGCAAGTCATGCCGGGGCCAATAAACATCATCCCGAGGCCTAAAAAACTGTCATGCCGGGCCTCGCGGGCGGTCTTATGATAGAGAAGCAACCAGACAATCCGTCGGACAAGATTCCCGACGCCCTGTCTCGAATATCAGATGTCCTGAAAAACCAAAGAGGAATCAATCGCTCGCATCGGCAAACGGGTTTGCCGATAAACCATTGATTCCTCTTTTTTTATACCTGCATTCATTTCTCAAAATACCGAAGAATAAACCGTACAAAAACCGTATATTACCCGTATTGACCTATTTTATCCAGTCTGGCAAGAAAAGGAGAAAATGATAAAGGGCTCTCAAATTCAACGGAGGATATTATGGAAAAGCAAGCGGGAAAGCACGTCATCAAAGTTCTGGTTGCCATCGATGGATCGCCCATAAGCGATCTGGTCCTGCAGCACTGCGCACGCTACGCAAAGATGTCCGGATGCGATCTGACCTTACTCCATGTCATTGAGGATATTGTTCCTCTGTCGGAGGTCCCGAATACGCCGCTGCGCCTGGAAAGGGAAAAAGAAGGGGCGAAAATTCTGGCCGATGCCGAGAGAATACTCAAGGATCAGGGGCTTGAGTGCAAAACCCTGCTGGTGGAGGGCCCTGTTGCCCAGCAGATTGTCAACGTGGCCGAAGAAAACGGAGTCGATTACATTTTCATGGGAAGCCGTGGACTGCGGGGGATCAAAAGAATGCTTCTGGGAAGTGTGGCCGATAGCGTCACCAGATACGCCCATTGCGCGGTTACAATCATCCGCTAAGAAACCAGGAATAACAAAGGGTGAATCTGCCGGATTCCCCTTATGCAAAGTCTCTCCTCGACATCAGGTCCGCCGCGACCCCCCAAGAACCGGCGGATCTGATGCCCCCCTAATCCATGGCCGGCAACGGCTGTTCTGTCACATCGCTCCCCGTGACTGAGCTGTAACCGCTTTCCTTGCAAATAATCTCCTTTGGATGTATTGGGAAAAAAGCCCTGCGTCAGGCGGAAGGAATCCCGCCTCCTGCCGCCGCAAAGCGCGGGTTCGCAGGGGTTGTCGTCTGGAATTTGTTTTCTGTTTCCTTTGTTGAATGAGGTTAAAAACATGATCAGAAAGATCAGCGGAGCGTTTACCGGGGGCGCGGTCGGGGCATTCGTCTACGGCATCAATCTCTGGATTCTCGCAGCACTGGGTATTACAAACTTGATTGGAACGAACATGAGGCCGGTCTTCACTGCATCGGGGTTTTATCAGCGGATGATCTGGGGCGGCATCCTGATGCTGCCCCTGGTGTTCCCCCTCTGGAAAAGCCGCATTGTCTTCCGCGGCTGCATTTTCAGTCTTTTGCCCTCCGCCGTGATGCTTTTCGTGGTCTTTCCCCGGGCGGGCAGGGGGCTTATGGGGACGGAATTCGGCCTGATGACGCCATTTCTGGTGATTGCTTTGAACTTCATCTCCGGAATTGTCGCGGCGTACTGGTACAAATCTGCCGCCCATTAGGGCGATGTATAATGTCCGATTGGAACGCATCGAAAGGAGGCTGCCATGATGTTCTGGGATGATCGGTGTATCCTGGGGATCGGTCTTTTCATCATGATTATGATGCTGGTGCTTGTCATTGGCGGAATGGTCTTTTTTATCAAGATCGTCACGTCCCGGGGCGGTAAAACACCAGAAACGAAGGATTCGGTTATGGAAATTCTCAAGACACGGTATGCGAAGGGCGAAATCACCCGGGAAGAGTTCGAACAGATGAAAAAGGATCTCAGGTAAGAACCGGAGCCCGGATCAGGAGGCTGTATCCTGATCCAAGACGACAAAAATGCGCATGGCGACACAGTCTCTCGTCCTGGCATCAGGACAATTTCCAGGAAACCGGTGTGATGCCTATTCAATCTTCAGTTCTTCACCCCGGAACATGACGAGATCCGCTATGATTTTCCGTTCCTCTGTCCGGGCGTTCCCTATAAAAGCAATGGGCAGCACATTCTTGACCTGCCGCTGGAGGACGTAAAATCCGCTGGCAAGGGGGGTGTCTTCTTCCTGGCAGTTTTCCACAATGATTTCCATATCTTCCATCTGCCGACCGACGTCGCCGGAGAGGTCGACGCCTAGGTGGCGCAGAACGATACCCAGGGCATCATTCAGCAACGCCTTGATCCTTTGTTCTTCGGAGAGACTTTTGTCGTCTCCCTCAACCGGACCCTCGTCGGTCAGCGTGTATATCTTTTCTTCCATTGTTTTGTCCTCGCTTGATTAATCGGCTCATGGGCAGGCGCCGAGAGGGCAGCCTATCTTCTGCGCCATCCGAAGTCAAGAAAATCAACGCACGGCGAGAGGGTGGAACCGGTGTACCGATGCCGATCACGCCAGCAGGGCTTTCCCGGATCTTCAGCTAAAAACAGCTTGCCGTGAAGGGTTTCTGAATAAAAAACTTTACGCCCCGGTTTGTTCGAACGTTTCTTCGCTGCTCAATCCGGGCAATGGCCGCGCAATCACAGGTAAATCTAAACATATAATGCTTGAGCCGGAACGCGAATCAGGCTATTAAAAACGGCCGGGAAAAATCAAAACACCGCGAAAGGAATATAAACCAATGAATTCTTTCGATTATTCCATCATCACCTCCCTCAATGTTTTGGCCCGGCAATCCCTCCTGTTTGATGGCTTGACCGTGAATATCGTTCAGAATTATTTTCTGAAGGGGGGTGTCATCATGGCTTTGTTCTGGTGGGCCTGGTTCGCGGGAGAGGCGAAAGGGATTTCGCCGGCCTTGTCGAAGGCCATGGGTGACAAGGAGCAAAGGGATAAGAAAAAGGCAATGGGCAGGGGAGAAGAGAATAAGCCCGGCGTTTCTCTGAAATCCTCGGGTATGGTCAACCCGTCCATTGCTGGTGCTGAGGCAAGGGTAAAATTGGTTGCCGCTGCCGTGGGGAGCATCCTGTCCCTGTTTGCCGCAAGACTGCTTGCCATGGCCTTGCCCTTTCGGCCCAGGCCGGTTGTCCATCCCGATTTTACGGAAATGCAATGGCCTTATCTCGTCACGATGGAAAATTTTGGCAGGCTGGATAACTGGAGTTCCTTCCCCAGTGATCATGCCGCCCTGTTTTTCGCCCTGGCTTTTGGTCTGCTCTTTGTTTCTCCGATGATGGGAATCTTCGCCTGCATTTACGTTTCCCTGGTGATCTGCATGCCGAGAATATATGCCGGGTTCCATTATCCGACGGATATCCTGGCAGGCATCCTGATCGCCGGAATCTTCGCTTATGTCCTGCAACTGAAACCCGTCCGGAATGATGTGGCGGGACCGTTCATCCGGTGGCTGGAAGGCCATCCGGCCTCTTTTTATGCCGGTGCGTTCCTTTTTTGTTTTCTCATCGGCACCCTCTTCGACGATGTACGAAACATGGGCACTCTGATATGGAGTATCTTGAAATGAAGTGATATGTTCACACCTGAAAACAGACATCACCTGTTTCAGGAACGCCGATCCTGCTTGTGCATACCGGGTGCAGTTAAGATGCGGCGTAGAAACGGTCGGCATGTCATGAATAAATTGGAAGGAATATAACGTATTATGGCAGATCAATCATTCACCGAAGAGAAGGTAACGATTTCCCTGGGAAACGGAGAAGCCGTTTCGGGTATTCTTCTGGCGCCCGAGGGCTCGAAGAAACGGAAGACGGACGTCTTTATCATTGCCCACGGGCAGGGAAACGGCATGCAGCATCCCCTGCTGGTGACCTTCGCCGAAGGCCTGGCCGGGGCGGGATATGCGACGTTACGGTTCAATTTCTTGTTCAAGGAGGGCGGAAAGGAGCATCCCGATAAAAAGGATAAGCTCTTCCTGGCCTGGGAAGGTGCCATGCGTTTCATCCGCGAGGAATCGGGCCTGAAACTGAAGCGGGTTTTCGCTTCCGGGAAATCCCTGGGCGGAAGGATCGCGGCGCACATGACCGGGGAAGGGCTGCTCAATCCCGACGGGCTCGTTTTTCTCGGGTACCCCCTTCATCCTATGGGGAATCCGGAAAACGTCCGGGCGGACCATTTTGCGAAGATCCGGGTTCCCATGCTCTTTTTCGCCGGGACAAGGGACCCCTTCTGCAATCTCCTGATTCTGAAAAAGATCTTCAGCTCCATGGATTTGGATATGAATTCCCGGCTGGAAGTGGTGGACGGAGGCGATCATTCCTTCGAGGTTCCGAAATCGCTGTATCTGCCGACGGAGGAAATTTATAAGCATATTCTGAAAAAGACCCTTCAGTGGCTGGGGAGGACCTTTCCCAAACAGAGGTAGGCTGAAACGTCATGAAGGTTTGTTACCGGTGCGGCAAAGAGATGGAGATTTCCAGGATCGTCGGCAGGAGGGACGCGTGTCCTGCCTGCGGTGCCGATCTGCGGTGCTGCCTGAATTGCACGTTTCACGACGACCGCGTTTACAATCAATGCCGGGAATCGCAGGCGGAACGGGTTCTTGAAAAGGACCGGAGCAATTTCTGCGATTATTTCGTTTATCGGAATGAGGACTCCGAACAGGGGGCCGGGGAAAGGCGGACGGCGAGGGATAAGCTGGCGTCTCTTTTCAAGAAATGAGATTTCCTGTGCCGGTTCTGATTTGACGTTTCCGTAAGAAGTCGCCCAGATTGTCATGCCGGACTCAACGAAAGTCCTGCCGGGGCCAATAAAAGTCATCCCAGGCTTAATATAACTGTCATGCCGGGCGCCGAACCGGCATCCAGACCTCGCTGAATGCGTCATGATGGAGAATCGGCGAAACCCTTTCAGGCCAAATAACAAGGTCGTTTGGTGTCGGCCAGGTTCAGGATTTCACGTGGAAGCAGATTTTCGACGGTGACGCCTGTACGAAGTGCGGACGCTGCCAGGATGGCTGCCCGGCTTACCTGTCCGGAAAGCCCCTGTCGCCGAAGAAGCTGACCCAGGATATCAAGAATTACTGGCTCGAAAAAGTTCCGGCCGCGATTGCCGAGCAGAAGGCAATGGTGGAAACGGATGAAGAAGGCAATCCCAAAACGCCTGCGAAGAAGGGCGTGTTCTGCCAGTGGCTGGAAAAGGTGGACAATGTCGTTGACGGCCTGAAACCGGCGGCTGCGGAGGAAAAAGCCCTGGTCGGGGAGGCGATCGATCTTCACGAACTCTGGGCCTGTACGAACTGCATGTACTGCATGGAAAACTGCCCCGCGAACATCGAGCATGTGCCGAAGGTCGTCGGGATGCGGCAGTACAAGGTACTCATGGAGGCCGATTTTGCGCCGGAATTGCAACTGACCTTCCGGAACATGGAAAACAACAGCAACCCCTGGGGCATCGGCGCCCATCTGCGGGCCGACTGGGCGAAGGAACTGGGTGTCAAATCACTGGCGGAAGACCCCAACGTCGAATACCTTTTCTACGTCGGTTGTTCGGGCTCCTTCGACGACCGGGGCAAGAAGGTCACCGTAGCGTTTGCGAAGATTCTCCAGGCGGCGGGTGTGAGCTTCGGTATCCTCGGGACGGAGGAAGGCTGCTGCGGCGATTCGGCCATGCGCGGCGGTAATGAATATCTCTACCAGACGATGGCTCAGATGAACATCGAGGTCATGAACGGCTACGGCGTGAAGAAGGTCATCGCCACCTGTCCTCACGGTTACAACGCCCTGAAGAAGGATTACCCCCACTTCGGCGGCAACTTCGAGGTCTACCACCACACGGAGATCATCGCCGACCTGATTGCGAAGGGCAAGATCTCCCTGAAGAAGCCGGTGGAAGGGCTCTTCACGTACCACGATTCCTGTTTCCTCGGCCGGTACAACGATATCTACGACCAGCCGCGGAGAATCCTCAACGCCGTTCCCGGTCTGAAGCTGACGGAAATGGAGCGCAACCTGGCACGGAGCTTCTGCTGCGGCGCCGGCGGTGCGAGGATGTGGATGGAAGAGGATATCGGCGAGCGCATCAACGACATGAGGGCGGACCAGGCCATTGCGGCCGGGGCCGATACGATTGCCGTGGGCTGTCCCTTCTGCCTGACCATGATGAGCGACGGCATCAAGGACCGCAAGAAGGAGGAAAGCATGGCGGCCCTGGATATCGCCGAAATCGTCTGGAAGGCCATGGACCTGGAATAAGAAGCGGGCCACCTTTCCGGGACGATGTGAGGAATCGTTCGGGTGATTTCGGGCACCCCCTGAACCGGTGACGGTCGGGGGGTGCTTTTTGTTGGGAAACCTTTCCGGAACGAGGATTCCGCCTTGCTTTCCGCCGATCCACTATGCTAAGGGAATCCGTGTTTTTCAGTGTCAATCCAATCAGAAAAAGCACAAATACCGGGCGCGGCAGTCTTCTTTTCCGCTGACCGGAACCGGGTCGAGGGTATGGGAACGGCGATGACGGGCGTTTCGACCCTGCCCGAAGCACGGGGGGCCGGCTTGAAATACACGAAGAAAAGAGGGGGAGGAAAAATGAGGAAACGGGGGTTTACTGCGTTTGTCGCGTTATGGGCCGTTGCATTCTGCATGACGGTGACCGCATGGGCGGGAAACGTCGACACATACGGCATCGGCGCAAAGGCGACGGCCCTGGGCGGCGCCTTCAGCGCCTACGCGGACGATCCCTTCGCGATCTATTACAACCCGGCGGGACTCACCCAGATCAAGCAGCCCATGATCTCCGCGGGGGCCAATGTCATCAAGCCGGTCCTCCGGGTTGACGATTACCGGGTGACGGGCATGAATGCGGCTGTTACGGACGACGTGGGACCCGCCGACATGTACGACCAGTCGCGCCTGCTGGCCGTTCCCCACCTGGGCTTCACCATGCCGGTCGGAAAGGGATTTTCCGCCGGGATTGCCGCCTATGTGCCCTTCGGCCTCGATATCCAGTGGAAACATGACGTTCCGGCCTCCGGATACTGCGGCAACCCCGGAGCCTATAATTCTTATCGCTCCTGGTACATGCGGGAAGTGGTCACGCCGACCGTCGCCTACCGGTTCAACGATTATTGGTCCATCGGGGCGGGCATTTCCCTGGGCAAGACCAGAAGCGGCGTCGAAAGACTCATGTTCGCCCCGAGTGTCGCCGCCTTGCATAATAAAAGGGTGCTGACGGACCTGGACGACGATTTCAACTGGTCGTTCAATGTCGGATTGATGTTCAGGCCCGCGAAGTCTCTGGCGATGGGCCTCACCTACCGGGGAAAAACGGATACGGACCTCGAGGGGACGACGGAAGTCAGGGGAATAAAGGGAATTCCCAACAGCAAGGTGCATGCGAAAACGGAAATCGACAGCCCCGATCAGATCCAGGCCGGAAGGGATAGAGGAAATGGGGGCCTTGCATGATCAGGGAGTCGGGCATGTTGTACAGCCGGAATTCGAGGCGAGCCTCGAGATGACTTACCAGGCGTTGCGGCATCTCGATATGCCGACCGACCGGATACGGCAGTTTGCGGATGAGGTGCGCCGGGATCTCTATCTGCCGCTTTACGATACGGAGGATGAATACGAGGCGGCCCATCATCATCGGCGTTTTGTCCGTTGATGAAAATCATCGTTGACCGGCATCGGAGAATAAACGATCAATTTTGCCGTCCGGTTCTCAAAAAAACACTTCCGGGCATGAAACCGCAACTCATCCGCGGAATGCCATGAGGAAAAAAATTTAATCCTGCCGAAGTAATTTGCGGAAGGATTTTTTGTTCTTTTCCGTTCCGGGCAATCCATGGGCAGGCTTCACCCACCGAAACCGGAAGGCTAAGTAAAAGATACGGAGCGCATTCTGCAAACCGAACCCGTGTAACTCATCTGAAAGCTCCGGAACGCCGGGAATATCTGATCTTGGTTAAATTGTAAATATTTTAGAATCAATGGAGACGCTACGAAAAAGGGCTTGACTTTCTAGCGTTATGCTGTAGGATAAGGTCAAGGAAGTAAGGAAGCTGCCTTGAGTAACGCAATAGACGCGATCTGGATCATGTCGTTTTGACGGGGGGAAGGAAATAGCGTTAAATTATCTTTTTCCATCCATTTTATTTTTCCCCACATAAAATTTTCATAAAGGCATCGTTCTTGCTTTTCAGGCGGGGCTTTGTCACCAATTTTCGCCATAAAACATGTAAGACTTCCTGAAAGCTCGAAACATGCTGAAAATTGATGCGATCGTGCAAAAGGGATCGGTGCGCATGTAATCGAGAGGCCGGAGGTTTAGCTTTTTTCGGGTTTCAG
>JAGPFL010000030.1:3561-10848 GCA_018056545.1 Syntrophobacterales bacterium | reverse complement strand
TTTTCGCCATAAAACATGTAAGACTTCCTGAAAGCTCGAAACATGCTGAAAATTGATGCGATCGTGCAAAAGGGATCGGTGCGCATGTAATCGAGAGGCCGGAGGTTTAGCTTTTTTCGGGTTTCAGGATTGGATGAAGGTGTTCTTTTATTGAAAATGATAGATCTGCACTGTCATATATTGCCGGGAATCGACGATGGGCCCCAAAGCGTGGACGCTGCCTTGTCGATGTGCCGTATCGCCGCGAAAGACGGCATTCGAACGGTCGTGGCCACGCCTCACTGTTGTGACGGACGATACCGGAACGATGCCGCTTCGATTCTCCCCGTTTTTGATCTCCTGCGGGAGCGGATTCACGAAGAGGGGATCGATCTAAACCTGGATGTCGCAGGGGATATTCATATACAGCCCAACCTTGTTTCGTTCCTGAATGATAATGAATGCTTGAGGTTAGGAGGACGTTTTGTCCTCGTGGAAGTTCCCTCGGAAGTGGTTCCCCGGTTAATCGGGGATTTTTTGTTTCATTTGCGCGTTGAAGGTTTTTCGCCGATTCTCACCCATCCTGAGAGAAACCGGATGATCCAGCGCAGGCCTGTAATCCTGGAAGATTGGATTCGATGTGGCGGATTTACGCAGGTTACGGCAATGAGCTTTACGGGCGATTTCGGTACGGAAGCGCGCGATGCGTCTTTTGATCTCCTGAACCGGGGGTGGGTCCATTGCGTGGCGACCGATGCCCATTCTCCGGCCGGCAGAAAGCCCATTCTTTCCAGGGCCCTGAAATTGCTTAAAGAGTATGTTGGGGAAGAGGGGGCGATCCGTCTCGTTGATGGGAATCCATGCCGGATTCTCGCGGGCGAAGACCCGCTGACGGTTCTTCCTCTTGCTCAGAAAGGAAGCAAATCGAACGAAAGGGGTTTTTTTCGGAAGTATTTCCGTTTGGCGGAAATTTGCGGTTTTCATTGACGGACAGGAACGGTCTCCGTACACGGTGCAGGAATTTTTCCGATAAAGAAGGATTGATCCGGAAAAAACGGACGAGTGTCCGGTTTTCCCGGATCAATCCGGACTTCCCGGTGATCATGAACGGAATCCTGCCGGAAATAAAAACCGTTACAATAGGGAAACAGGTCATGATTTGCCGTTCGAAAGAACGGGAAAATAAGAAATAATCTTATGCAAGGAGGAGTGTCATGAATGGAAAGAAGTGCATGGTTCTAAAGTCCGCGGTCGGTTTAATGATCCTGGTGGTCCTTTTGGTGTCCGGTCCTGCCTGTGCCGCAGGCACGGGAGCTACACAGGGTAGCGTGGCGATAAATCTGGCATCGCTTCTGGGATTAAACCTTCCGACGGGGGCAACGGGGCAGGAGGCCATCAACGCCCTGTCGGCACAGGGAATCGTTCCGGCATCGGGTTGGAATGAGGGAGCCGCGGCGGACAGCAATTTCATTGCTTCTCTGTACAGCGCCGTTTTGGCGGCATTCAATTCAAGAAGCGCTTCCCCCAGCGGCGCCCTGAACACGCCGGCCGGTATCGTTGCGGCGGCCTGTACCGCTTCGAATATCAATCAAACCGAGGTGGTCAAGGCGATCAAGGGTGCGGGGGGCAACGGCGGTGATGCGACTCAGGGCGCAACTTTCGGCGGCGGTTTTGTCCCCGGAGGGAACAGCGGCCCCACCTATTTCGCCCCGTATTTCGACGGTTCGCGTCCCGGTACCGGCGGTGGCGGCGGTGCAGTGAATCCTTCGCCCAATAGCTGACAGAAAAAAACAGGGTTTACGTGGAGAAAATGCCGCCCTGATCCCTGAAACAGGTTCAGGGCGGATGTCGATTCAGACAATGGCCCTTTGCGCTATAAATTGGGAATCCGGTATTTTCATTGAGTTATGGATGCCGGATCAAGAGACTGTTTTGCAATACCCAATTTACATTCGAGGGCATTCTGAGCGAAGCGAAGAATCCGGTCATAACGATCTGTGAGAGGAAGATATTCTTCGGCTGACACCTCGGAATGACATTGCGACACCGTCCCCAGATTCCGCATGAAAGCCTGGCCGACTTTTTTACGACGTCATTATAAAAGTCGGCACGAATATAATCGGTTCGATACATTTAGGAGCAAGGGATTTTAACCATTAACTACAATTCAGAAAGTCGAGTATTCATATGAGAAACAAGTCAATCATCCTGATCATTTTTCTGATCGTTGCTTTTGCGGTTTTTCCTGCATGGGCGGAACAGGAGCCCATCGGCAAAGGGAATATCAAACTGGGTCCCCTGGAGATTCACCCCAGCCTCAGGGTAACCGAAACCTATACGGACAACGTTTACCTCAGTTACGACGGGAAGAAGGACGAGAGCGACTGGATAACGACCATTTCCCCCGGCATCACGCTCGTTCTGCCTTTGCGCCGCCACAGCATCAAGGCGGGCTATTATGCCGATATCTACCGTTTCGCCGAATTCGATGAGAACGACTATGCGCGCCAGGTTGGATTTGCGAGTCTGAACCTCGATTTTCCCGGCGGTTTGACCGTTGAGGTCAGCGACCGGTTTACCGATTCGGAAGTAGCCAGGAAATGGAAGGAACAGGACGGCGTTTCCAGTTCCGCGGATCCCTACCGTGAGAAACCCTATCAGGCAAATGATTTTCTGGCGAAGGCCAAGTACAGTTTCGCCGATCGCTGGGCGATTGCCGCCTGGTACAACTATTATAAATACGAATACGATCATCGTTACGACGAAACCGGCAATTACGATCGGGACGTCGTGGGAACGTCGCTCTTCTATCGGTTTACGGCCAAGACGCAGGCCCTTGTGGAATACATGTATTCCAGGGTCGATTACCCTGATAACGAAGAGTACGACAACAAGAACAATACGGTTTATGTCGGTCTCAGTTTCGACCCCACGGCCAAGCTGAACGGTCATCTGAAAGTCGGCTGGACGGAGAAGGAATATGACGAGGACCGTGAAGACGACAGGGTCGATACTTTTTCCACGCAGATCGATCTGACCTACAATCTTTCTCCCTACGATGCAATCAAACTGAAAGGCATGAGAACGATCGAAGAGGATATCGACACGAACGAGCCTTTCACGCGAGACGACTACTCCATCGGCTACAGTCACATCCTCTCCCTCAATGAGAAAATCCGGTTGAATGCCATTGCGGGGTATGGGAAGGCCAAGTACGAGGGAAAGAATTTCGATACCGACGGTATCCTGAAGAGACGGGATGAAGACTGGTATTACGGGACGCTGGGAGTGGATTACGCCATGCAGAGCTGGCTGATGTGGAACCTGGCTTACACCCGCCAGGAACGGGATTCCAACTTCATCCGTTACGATTATGAAGAAAACCGCGTGTTCCTGAGCGCCATGGTTTATTTCTAGAATTCAGTAGAGGATGGTGAATTCGTAAACGGTAAGGAATCTCCTCCCGCGATGGAGGGGATTCCGAATTTTTACGATTCATCAAGGATGTTTAAGGATAATAGAATGGCAATCGACTTTCTTAAAGAGTTAAAGCACAGCGGCCGTGACACGGCGTGCGATCCGAGGCGAAAGAGAAGCGGCGGAAAAACGGGCGATCGCATGGCTCTGCAAGGGCGCAGGTGGCGCCGCTCTCCGATGGAGGGGGTTCTCCTTTTTGCAATGGTGTTGTGCCTGTCTTTTACGCCCCTGAGTTTGCTTTGCGCTCAAGGCGACTACCTGATCGGCAAGGAAGACACCCTGGAAATCATCGTCTGGGGGCACGAAGATCTTAAACGTGTCATGCCGGTCTCCCTCGAAGGCATGATCTCCTTTCCGCTGATTGGCGAAGTCAAGGCCGCCGGGATTTCTTGCGGCGATCTGGAAAAAACGATTGCGGCAAAATTGAATGAGGGCTTCCTTGTCAATCCCCAGGTTTCGGTAACGGTCAAGGAGTACAAAAGCCAGCGCGTTTTTGTCATGGGGGAGGTAAATAAGCCCGGGACCTATGCCGTGACCCGTGAGAACAACATCCTCTTCGTGCTTTCACAGGCCGGCGGCCCGACCAAGGACGCAGGGGAGGAATTGGTGATCATCAGGCCGAATCAGCCTGTTGATCATGCCCTGACCCTTCAGGATGCCGAACGGCACCGGGAATCGATCTTCCATGTAAACCTCAAGGATGTCCTGGCAGGAAGTAAAACCAGCAATATCCCGATTCGGGACGGCGATTCTGTTGTCGTTCCCAAGATGCCTTTCTTCTTCGTCATGGGGGAAGTCAAAACACCGGGAAAGTATAACCTCGAACGGGGGACAACGGTGCTCATGGCCATCAGTATCGGCGGTGGGCTGACGCCCAAGTCGGCGCCCGGACGGACCAAAATCACCCGCGAACAGGAAGGGAAGAAAGTCGATATTCGGGCGTCCATGGAGACTCTGGTCTTGCCGGGAGACACCATCGTCGTCCCCGAAAGTTTCTTTTAATCAGGTTAAATTATGCAAGAAAATTCTAACACGCACATCCTGGAGGAGGCCCATCTCCTCGATTACTGGCGTATTGTCATCAAACGCCGCAAATTGATTCTGACGACCCTGCTGGTCATCCTGACGGCGGTGATTATTTACGTCTTTACGGCGGTTCCCGTGTATCGGGCAACCACCCAGATCCTCATCGAGCGTGCCAATCCGAATCTCCTGTCCCCCCAGGAGATGTTTGCCATCGACCCCTCCGGCCAGGATTTCTATCAGACCCAGTACCGGGTCCTGGAGTCGAGAGCCATCGCCCGGGAGGTGATCAGACGCCTGAACCTGATCCGCCACCCGGAGTACAAGTCCATAAGCGGATCGGGTTTTTCCCTGTTTTCCCCCCTGTCCTGGTTTGCATCTTCCGATTCCAAATCCGAACTTAGCCGCCATAAAATCGATGCCGGACTGATCAACGCCTTCCAGTCCCGTCTGAGTATTAAGCCGATCCGGAACAGCCGGATCGTGGAGATCAGTTTCGAGTCCACGGATCCGAAGCTTGCCGCCAAGTGCGCCAATACCGTGGCTCAGGCCTATATCGACTGGAATCTCGGCCTGAGGATCAAGAGCACCCAGTCCGCCTCTGTCTTTCTGGATGAACAGGTGAAACAGGCCAAGCAGAAGATGGAGGCCTCCGAGCAGGCCATCCAGCAGTACCGGGAAAAATACGGCCTCTCCCTGATGGCCACGAAGAGTGCGGATGCCGCCGAAGCGGAAGATATCAGCCGGCAGCGTCTCCGCCAGGTCAGTTCTCAGTTGATCGAAGCGACGAACCGCCGCATCGAGGCGGAAACCAAGTACCGCAAGGCCCAGGAACTGCTGCGCCACCCCGATTCGGCGGACAGCATCCCCGAGGTGGTGATGAACCCGATTATCATTTCCATGAAGGACAAGGAAGTCCAACTGGTCCGGGACAGGACGGAGAAAGCCGGCAAGTACGGGCCGAAGCACCCGGTGATGGTCGCCCTGAACCAGGAACTGGAAAATCTGCGGAAACTCAAGCGGCAGGAAATCGGGAATATCGTTTCCGCCCTGAAGGCCAATTATGAAGTTGCCGCCCGGCAGGAGGGAAGCCTTTCGTCGGCGATGCGGTCCAGTGAAGGTGAAACAATCACCCGTGACAAGATTACCATCCAGTTCCAGGTGCTCCAGCAGGAGGCGGAATCCAACCGCCAGCTTTACGATCTGCTCCTGAAGCGCCTAAAGGAAACGAGTGTGACCGAGGAAAACCGGACCGTGAATATCCACGTCGTGGATGCGGCGGAATTTCCCATGAGCCCTGTCAAACCGCAGAAAACGAAGGGCGTCCTGTTCGCTCTGGTCCTGGGATTGGGCCTGGGGACGGGCGCGGCGTTCTTCACGGAGTACATGGATGATACGGTTAAAAATCCGGAGGACCTGGAAAAATATGTCGATGTGCCCTACCTGGGCTCGATTCCGCGATTCGACACGGATGATCAGGGGAAAATCAAATCGGATCTCATGGTGCTGAACAATCCAAAATCCCCGATCAGCGAAGCGTATCGGGGACTCCGGACGGGGATCCTCTTTTCCACCCCCGATCATTCGCCGCACACCCTTTTGATAACCAGTGCCACGGCGTCGGAAGGGAAAACGCTTACCGCCGTCAACATCGGCTTTGTCATGGCCTATGCGGGTGAGAGAACCCTGCTCATCGATCTCGACATGAGGCGGCCCCGCATGCATAAAAGCCTGGGAATGAAAAACGATCAGGGCATGTCCAACATCCTGGTCGGAGACGGAGATTGGCGATCCGTCGTGCAGGAAGCAAAGGTCCCCAACCTGAACTTCATCTCTTCGGGGCCCATTGCCCCCAACCCTGCGGAACTGATTGCCTCCGGGAAAATGAAGACCCTCATCGAGGAATGGAAGGGAGTCTACGACCGTGTCATCATTGATTCAACTCCCATCGCGGCGGTCACGGACCCGGTTCTTTTGTCGCGTCTTGTTGACGGAACCCTGATCGTTACCCACGCGGGAATGACCAGCCGCCACGTTGTCGCCAGTGCCGTTCGTCAGATCCGGGATGTCCAGGGACGGGTTCTTGGCGCCGTTCTCAACGATATCGATACGAAGAGCGACAACTATTACCATTATCATTATTATCATCATTACTATTACGGTGAAGACGGACAGAAGAAAAAGGGCAAAACGTCAAAACACGACAGCGGTACCTAGCCGAGGGTGAAGGCAAGCCGGCAGACCTGAAACAAACTGTCATGCCGGACAAGGAAACAAACTGTCATGCCGGACAAGGAAAAACACTGTCATGCCGGGCCAGAAAAAAACACTGTCATGCCGGGCTCCGACCCGGCATCCAGACCTCGCGGAGGGCGTACCCAAAGCCGTCAACCGTTGATTTTAACCCAGGCGAATAAACCAAGGACTGGATTCCGGATCGCGCTACGCTTGTCCGGAATGACAGGGGAAAAAAATCCGGGCTGACAGAGAGGGTGAAAAGTCCGGCCCGATAATCTAAGAAAACACTGTCATGCCGGGCTCCGACCCGGCATCCAGACCTCGCTGAAGGCGTACCCAAAGCCGTCAACCGTTGATTTTAACCCAGGCGAATAAACCAAGGACTGGATTCCGGATCGCGCTCCGCTTGTCCGGAATGACAGGGGAAAAAAGTCCGGGCTGACAATCTAAGAAAACACTGTCATGCCGGGCTCCGACCCGGCATCCAGACCTCGCTGAAGGCGTACCCAAAGCCGTCAACCGTTGATTTTAACCCAGGCGAATAAACCAAGGACTGGATTCCGGATCGCG
>JAGPFL010000030.1:0-3461 GCA_018056545.1 Syntrophobacterales bacterium | reverse complement strand
CTTCGCTTGTCCAGAATGACAGGGGAAAAAAATCCGGGCTGACAATCTAAGAAAACACTGTCATGCCAGGCAAGAAAAAACACTGTCATGCCGGGCTCCGACCCGGCATCCAGACCTCGCTGAAGGCGTACCCAAAGCCGTCAACCGTTGATCTTAACCCAGGCGAATAAACCAAGGACTGGATTCCGGATCGCGCTGCGCTTGTCCGGAATGACAGGGGAAAAGGGTCCAGAATGACAGAGAGGGTGAAAAGTCCGGAATAGCAAGAAATAAGCCCGAAGCCCTGGCCCCCGGACTTTAAAACTTAAAACTTAAAACCTGAAACCTAAAACCTAAAACTTAAAACCTAAAACTCAACACTTAAAACTTAGACCCCCTGCCTCGCATGACAATAAACGAACAGTGCGGATTGACAAAGCAAATGCCGAAATGATAAAGAACGTTCCATAAGTAAAATGAAGCAATTCACCAACGGGCGATAAAGGTAGCACGACAATATGAGCAAATTCCTCGTTACCGGTGCGGCCGGTTTCATCGGTTTCCACCTGGCCAAAAGGCTTCTCGCGGACGGCCAGACCGTCGTCGGCCTTGACAACGTAAACGACTACTACGACGTGTCCCTGAAACAGGCAAGGCTGGCGATCCTTCAGAGAGAGCAGAATTTCCGCTTCGTCCGGGCGGATCTTGCCGATCGCCCGGTCCTGGAAGCCCTTTTTGAAAAAGAATGCCCGGAAATTGTCATTCATCTGGCCGCGCAGGCGGGGGTCCGCTATTCGATTACGAATCCCCATGCCTATGTGGAAAGCAATCTTGCCGGGTTCATGAATATCCTGGAAGGATGCCGCCATCACCAGGTCCGGCATCTCGTCTATGCCTCATCGAGCTCGGTTTACGGGGCCAACACAAAGATGCCCTTTTCCGTGCACGATAACGTGGATCATCCCGTCAGCCTCTATGCGGCAACAAAGAAGGCAAACGAACTGATGGCGCACAGCTATGCCAGTCTTTACAAGCTCCCCTGCACCGGATTGCGCTTTTTTACGGTTTACGGCCCCTGGGGCAGGCCGGACATGGCCCTGTTCCTCTTCACCAGGGCGATCCTCGAAAACCGGCCGATTGACGTTTTCAACGAGGGCCTCATGAAGCGGGATTTCACCTATATCGACGACATCATCGAAGGGGTGGTGCGCGTGGCGGCAAAAATCCCGATGCCGAACCCGTCCTGGAGCGGCGATCGTCCCGATCCGTCCTCCAGTTTTGCTCCCTACAGGCTGTACAATATCGGCAATAACAACCCCGTTCTCCTTCTGGATTTTATCCGGGCTCTCGAACAGCGCCTGGGAAAGACCGCCCGGAAGAATTTCCTGCCCATGCAGGCGGGTGATGTTCCGGCTTCCTTTGCCGATGTGGACGATCTGATGGCCGATGTGGGCTTCAAACCGGCAACCCCTGTCGAGGCCGGCATCGATCGTTTCGTTTCCTGGTATCTGGAGTATTATAAGTAATTTCCGAATGGCCATGAAATTTCTCATGACATGGAGGAAATTCATGGTATCTTCCGATGATCGTTCCGGTGCCTGTTCCGGTTGCAGAAGGGAATGGCCGGTCATGAAACAAACAAGAAAGGGTAAACAACAAAGATGGATAAAAATATTGGCGTGATCGGTCTGGGCTATGTCGGCCTTCCCCTGCTCCGGGAATTTCTTGCGAAGGGTTTTCGTGCCGTCGGATTCGATATCGATCCCAGGAAAGTGGATCTTCTGAACCAGGGGAAAAGCTACATCCATCATATTTCCTCGGACCTGATCAAGGGTTGGATAGACGAGAAGATATTTACTGCTACCACCGATTTCTCGCGCCTTGCGGAAGTGGAGGCCATGCTCATCTGCGTGCCGACACCTTTGGACGAGCATCTCCAGCCGGATTTGAAATTTGTGGTCGATACCTGCGAGACCATTGCCGGGCACCTGGTCAAAGGGCAACTGGTCGTCCTCGAAAGCACCACCTACCCGGGGACTACGCGGGATGTCATGATGCCGATCCTGGAGAAAACCGGACTGAAGGCGGGCGAGGATTTCGCCCTGGCCTATTCGCCGGAGCGGGAAGATCCCGGGAACAAGTCATTCACCACCGCCACGATCCCCAAGGTTGTCGGCGGCCTGACCCCCGGATGCCTTGAGCGGGCCGTGGATCTTTACAAGGAGATCGTCCAGGTCGTTCCCGTTTCCTCGGTGGAGGTGGCCGAGTCTTCGAAGATCCTTGAAAACACGTACCGGGCCGTCAATATCGCCCTGGTTAACGAACTGAAGATGCTTTTCGACCGCATGGGCATCGACGTCTGGGAAGTTATCCGGGCGGCCTCAACCAAGCCCTTCGGCTACCAGGCCTTCTTCCCGGGACCGGGACTTGGCGGCCACTGCATCCCCATCGATCCCTTCTACCTGACCTGGAAGGCCAAGGAGTACGATTTCCACACGCGCTTCATCGAACTGGCCGGTGAAGTCAACAACAACCAGCCTTATTACGTCATGGATCGCCTTATCCGCGCCCTGAACCACAACTGCCTTTCCATCGTGGGGGCAAATATCCTGGTGGTGGGCGTATCCTACAAGCCGAACATTGACGACATGCGGGAAAGCCCGGCCCTGAAGATCATGGAACTCCTGCTGAAGGAGAAGGCGAAAATCGCCTACCACGATCCCTACAACCCCGTGATCCCGCCGTCCAGGAAGTACGATTACAAGCTGGCGTCCGTGGATCCGGCCCAGGTCGAAGATGAGTTCTATGAGGCCGCGGTGATTGTCACCGATCATGACAATGTCGACTACGAGCTCATCCTGAAGAAGGCAAAGATTGTTTTGGATACGCGCAACGTCATGAAACAGCGCGGCCTGCAATCCCCCAAACTCTGGACCGCGTAATTAAAACCGTCATGCCGGGTCTGTTTTAATTGTCCTGCCGGGCAAAAAACAATGTCATGCCGGGCTTGTTTTAATTGTCATGCCGGGCTCCGACCCGGCATCCAGACCTCGCTGAGGGCGTAGCAAACACCCGTCAGCAAAACCCCTGAAAGGGGCAAAGCAACAAGGCCTGGATTCCGGATCGCGCTTCGCTTGTCCGGAATGACAGAGAGAAAAGAGTCCGGAGTAGGCAAAGAAGTAAAAGGCTGAGCGACAATCTAAAAAAACTGCCACGCCGGGTAAGAAAACACTGTCATGCCGGGCTCCGACCCGGCATCCAGACCTCGCTGAAGGCGTAGCAATTACCGGTTGCCAAAACCCCTGAAAGAGCAAAGCAACAGGGCCTGGATTCCGGATCGCGCTTCGCTTGTCCGGAATGACAGAGAGGGTGAGAAGTCTGGAATGACAGAGAGAAAAATATCCGGAGTGACAGAGAAAAAAGTCCGGGTTGATAATCTAAACAAACTGTCATACCGGGAAAAATAACACTGTCATGCCGGG